>JAOKFZ010000006.1 GCA_028247315.1 Bacteroidia bacterium
AAGTATGAAAGGTACTAGAAGAAAAACATAGTAATAGTAAGGCCCAAGTAAAATACACAATAAAAAAAGTATGCTATAGTTAATTATAAATACAGGAGTCCATATTTTCCGCTTGGCAATGGCTAAGGTTAAAAGGGTAATGCCACTATACATTAAAAATTGGCGAAAGTCTATGAGCGGGTTTCCCTCTAAAATTCTATTTTTTAGTATCGCGAAGTGATGTATTTGAGTTGTTGAAAGGAGTATGTAGATGATCAGTACAATTATGCAGCTATATATTGCCAGGTAGATGTTGCTTCTTTTGATAAGAAGATTTTTGCTAGCAAGTACGGCGGCACCCATTAGAACAGCATTTGGTGGGTGTATCAGAAAGAGAATACAACCTAGCGGTATGGAGATTTTCCAATTTATTCTATTATCAATAAATAGGTAGGGGTATGCTAAACATACAATCAGAATAGTAAAGATTTCTGGGCGATGCGTAAGAACAATATAGTTGCTAAGTAGCACTAGTATGATCCCAACGCTAAGTCTGTATTTCTCTTTTCGTATGAAAAGCACAACAGCGAAGAGTACCAATAGAATACTATAGAATATTTTAGGAACGTAGATGGATGAGCTAAACGCAGCTAATGGTGTAATCACTAGACCATAGAGATAGTCTGGCTTGTTGTGCAGATAGTCATTGTATGCTATACCATTACTTCCTCTTAGCACGGTGTAAGCGTGACCAAAGTCCCAAGCAGTATCCATTGCATTGAGGGGAATAAGAACGCGAGTAATACTCGCGATAACTACAACAATGGCAATCCAATAGAAACCTCTCATGTTACCTCATGAGGTATATTTTTCCGTATCCTTTGTGAAAATATTTGTCGCCAGCGGTTTCTCTTTGTTGAATGTCTTCGCCATTTATTCGGGCTGTTACTTTATAGAGATACACCCCATTTGCAAGTTGGTCTCCAAATTCATCTGTTCCATTCCAAGTAAATTCTGAGATATTATTACCAATTCGAACTGGACCTATTTCTGCTAGGGTAATTTCACGTACTACTTTACCCGTTACAGTGAGTATTTGTATTTTCATATAATCAGGCACCTGTTCCCCGGTTAAGGTATAGACAAATTTCATACTGGTAGTGAAAGGATTGGGATAAGGAAATACATTGGTGATTTGAGATTCTTTTATCACTTCAAAATTAATACTGAAATCAAGCTCACTGCTAGTATTGCCAGAAGCATCTGATACGGCTACGTCCAGTCTATATTTGCCAGACTCAAGACCCTCTGGGATATATTCCAAAATTGCTTTTTCTCCCGGGCCTGTGGCTGGATAGAATGTAGCACCAGTCATCGAGTGTAATATAGAATCAATTTTTTCAGAGGGATTTCCTGTTTCGTCCAAGTACGATATGGTTGCTTTAAAAGCAGTGGGATCATTAATAAATAGGAAACTATTATCATCTAAAACGGACATAGTAATGACAGGAGTAGATGAAACAATATCAAAGTCAAGAATGTGAACGCCATCAAATACAACGTCTAGGATTGGATTTTTTTGATCCTCTTCTACCACATAGGATAGACTTATGAAATTGTTTTCGAGTAGTTCTTCTGGTTGATCAAATTTCGGGTTCACCGATATAATTAAATCATTTTTACCAATGAGGTTGAGCGTAGCTAACTTGTAAGCCAATACGACAGAGTCACCAGAAGCCAATGGTGCGTATCGTTTCATTTCTATGGTGTCGCTTGTATTGTTGTTCCTTAGATTAACAGTATGCACCAAGAGGCTGTCCATATCGTAGCTAGAAATATTCTTATAAGCGATGGTAAAGCGAATAGAATCGCCTTGTTGAATGGTGTCATGTGATTGTTCGAAAATAATATCGGGCATCAATGAACCCTCAGGAACGCCGTCATACAGTACAGTCCATCTATCTTGAGCAGCGGGCGTTCTTCTATCTTCGTCTTTATAGTGAGCACGCACCTTTAGGTTAGGGTAGCTACTCGCGTCGATAAAAGATAAATCAACTGTTTTAGCATCGGTAGGAGGGACCATTACGGTATCTGTTTGATCGGGTCTTACCCCCAATATAGAATACGCTACCGTATCTGCGTCAGTATCTCTACTATCGCCTAGTATTCTATAAAATTGTTTCCAGCTCTTAGATGGACCAACGTTTTGTGTTGTGAGGTTTCCAGAAGTGAGTAGCGGTGAGAATTGTTTGGACCCGGGTATGAGTTGATCGTGTGGGTCTAGGATAGATTGATAGTTTGCAACAAGTTCTATAGCGTCCCCTATATCATCCCCTTTGAATCCCATGAGACCATATGGGTCACCGTGATTAATAGTTCTTATTTTGGCAGCTCCAAATTGCTCTAGTGCTGTAAAAAGAGAATCTGACCAAGTTTCTAAGTCTACATCTCCATTGATAAGAAAGAATAAATGCCAGCCCTGAGGAATACGTCCAAGAAGATTATACATAGAATCTCTTTGGACAGGTATTTTTGGGTTAAAGAAGTATACCCCAGATTTTTTACCCGCTTCGTAATATTTAACGCCAGGGATCTCATCTCTAGTTCTATTGGTGAGATTATAGATGTTGTTTTCTTCGCTATATCGATCAAGGTTGTCAGGGTTTACAGCCATCATTTCTACTTGGTTTCGGGCATATCTTCCTTGAGCTTTTTTGTTATCGTCGATTATATTTATTTTGAACCATGTAGTATTTATTCCTCCTGGATACACGTCATATCTGCCAGAGAGTGTTCGCTTAAAAGCAAGTCGATTCTTAGCAGTATCAATCCCTATAGTTTGGCTAGTTGCTTCGGCAAGTTTTGATGTATATCCCTGTGACCATCCACTCGGGCTATTGAAAATAAGCGAGAAGGTTGATTGAACATACTTCCTAGAATTGTTGACATCTGAGGCAAATACTGCACGCCAAAAGAAATCGGTACTATCAAAAGGGGGTAGGATAAAGGTATGCTCTATAATGTTATCAGCTACAACCTCATTAGACACTTGTAATATTGGACTATTAAAAAGTGGAGTGGTATCTATTTGAAAAATTACAGCATTGTTTTTTATGAGAATATTATTGTTCTGTACTTTCAAGGTTACATCAGCAAAGGGTTGAATAGCATCCTTTTTAGGATAGAGAACAGATAGTCTATTTGAAGGAAGAGAGAATGTGAAGTCAAATGTATTGTTTGTTTCTCCTAAGGGACTAAGTTCTGCTATGCTGTCTCCATAGTCTATTGTTACTGTAGCAGTTTGAATACCGGCACTAAACTCATTTATAGGTAGCCAAAATAGAACAGAAGAAGTGTTGTATACTGGACCAAAGCTTCTAGGTCCAAAGTTGCGGATTGAGTCATTGCTATATTTTATAGACACGTATACTAGGGGAGCTTTGTTGTCTGCTCTACCAACGTTTTTTAAGTCTAGTTTTATAGCAAATGTGTCTAACTCTGTATTAGCATTTGAAGGGAAAAGAGCTCCACTTGATGTTCTGTCCGGTATATCTATTTGGTAATCAGGTTTATCTGGTGCGTATAATTTTATAGCGGGGTCACCATGATATGTCATTTGTCTGCATTGTGACCTATTGAAATTATTCGAAGGACTTTGGTACTCGTTGATGGTTGTGGCAATTACATCTCCAATACTTGCTCCGTAATTGTCATTGTATAAGTTTTGATAAAAGAGTGTGGTCCAATCTGAAAGAGGACCAACATATCCGTATGCACTACTTGCTATCCAGGCGATACCACCTGTTTTTTCTTCAAACAGAAATTCTTCGGGCAAGGAGATATCTGAGTATGTATTTCCAAGAGCACAGCCATTGAAAACAAAAAGCGGGTACTTACCTTCATTGTCTAATTGATTTGGTTTCCCTATATCTAATTCTAGTATTTGTGATGCACCATGACCGAAATAGCTTAGAGTATTAATTCCTTGATTTATAGACGATTGTATGTTTTTTACAAGTGATTTATCAATTTCCGTAGCCTCTCGCTTGTTAATGAATATTCCTTCTGCACCAAATTTTTCTCTTTTCATGGCGTTGTAAAAGATATTTTGCTTCGTTTCAAGTGTGTTTTGTTCTGACTCGCCTACTCCCCCAGTAAGAAAGAGTACTTTTTTTGCATTTGTAAGATACTGCTCATGTAACCTTAGTTTGTACAGATACTTTCGTACATCCTCATTGGTAAGGGCAGGAATACGTCCTATCGCCATTACTGGAGCGAGATTGTTTGGTGTGTAATCAGTTACGAACGGGTAGTCAGAGCCGGGTTCACCCCAAGTAGGCACTAAGTTTCCAAATTCTCTACGAGAATAATTGAATCGTGTTAAAAAGTAACTCTGACCTTTGCCTAATAATAGAACATGCTTTGGCTTATTAGTTTGTGAGGTATAGATATCCTTACAAAAATTCTTTAGTGCAATGGGATGCTTGAGGCCGTAGTAGTACTTTTCGTAAATGTCTGGCATATATACAATAAGCACGTTAAATCCGCCACCAATTGAAGATTCTCTGTAGGTCTTGTACTCCAAAGCACTTTCAGATAGTTTCGGATGTGTCACAATAATGTAGTTATGATCAGTGGTAGAGTAATCAGAATTGTCAAAATTGACTTCTGAAATGGCAGATGCTGGGATAATTCTCTTTGTTGCATCATCTACTATTTTTAATTCCTTTGATCCTGTAGTTGAGGTGTTAAACCTAAGGACTGATCCTGAAACATCACCGGATATTCTACGCTTATTGGTTAGATCAATAATTGTTGCCGAAGTGCCTTCGAAATTTGTGAACGCAAAAAAGTCGTTTGACGCTGAATAGTCAAATTCAAAATAATCTTTGCCACTTAAATTAAGATTTCGAGGATAATCAATTCTGATATAGGACACAGCGTGTCTTCCTCTGGCAAGGTAGGTAGACTGAAAGGATACCGGAGTTGTAATTCCAACTAGATTAGAAGGTATAGTTAAAATAGGAGCATTTAAATCACTTTCTATTCGCGTATAGCCAGAATGCGTTTTGCCATAAAGAAAAGTAGTGCCAACACTCACCTCTATTCTGTGGTTTTGACCGTTCACGCTCTGGTCAGGATTGGATTTACCATAGACCGAAAAACGAAGCTCTGGGTCAGGCCCTGAATTATTGTACTCTTCTGTATTGATATTGTTTACACGGTTTAGCGATGTAGCAATATAAGGGCCAAACCATCCTTCTCCTTCGCTGTATTCTGAAAACGCACCGGGGCTATTATATGGACTGCCATCATAAAACTCTTCGGAAGTACCATTGGAATAGTATTTTACAGATTCATACCAAATCCAATCATCACTGGTTTTGCCCGAATAGTTTCCGTCATAATAGTTCGTTAATCGTTTCCCTAGAGTAGAGGCAGACCATGTCAAATAGTAATTGGTCGTATCTTGATACAAGCTCATGTATTTATGGGGTTGTTGTTCTGGAGTCAAATACAGTGGTTCATCTAGCTCACCGTCATTCTTTTCACCATAAAATTCTATAAAATCACCCGATCCAAAGCTATTATCGTCCTGTCCAGCAACATAAATGTGCTGCTCTTCACCATTTTTATATAATTGAATATTTTTAGCATCAATAGAAACAACAGGGACACCAGCAGCTACTAAATCAGCATAATTAATTGTATATATTTGGTTTTCACCAACTTCTATTTTATAGTATTGCTGCGTAGGTACTATCCACTCATTGCCATTTTGAGCTAGGGTGTAGGTAGCGAATACAAAGTAGACAAAGCACAGTAGACTTAATTTTCTGTTCATAATCTTAATAAAAACTAATTGGACAAATTTAAGAAAATATACGTTTAATACCTTGGGAGTAGCTTTACTTTGACGTTAAAATTGTAATTTTTTGGAAATTTTTTCTTACTTTAAGATTTTTTATCTTCGCATTACATTCATATGAACAAAGTAGTACAAAGTGCAGAGGAGGCAATTGCCGGGATAAGTGATGGAATGACCCTAATGCTAGGAGGTTTTGGCCTTTGTGGTATTCCAGAAAACAGTATCTATGCACTCGTAAAATCGGGTGTAAAAAAACTGACCTGTATCAGTAACAACGCTGGAGTAGACGATTTTGGCATTGGTCTATTGCTGCAAGGCAAACAGGTAAAAAAGATGATATCCTCCTATGTAGGAGAAAATGTGGAGTTTGAAAGGCAACTACTAAATGGAGAGTTAGAGGTGGAATTATTACCACAAGGAACACTAGCAGAGCGATGTAGAGCCGCTGGAGCAGGAATACCTGCTTTTTTTACACCTGCAGGATACGGTACGGAAGTAGCAGAAGGCAAAGAAGTGCGGGAGTTCAATGGTAAAAAGTATATCATGGAAGAAGCTTTTAAATCAGATTATGCAATTGTAAAAGCGTGGAAAGGTGATACCGATGGGAATTTGATTTTTAAAGCTACCGCTCGTAATTTTAATCCCATGATGGCTATGGCAGGTAAAACCACTATTGCGGAAGTAGAAGAACTGCTAAAACCAGGCGAGTTAGATCCTAATTTTATTCATACACCTGGTATTTTTGTTAATAGAATTTTTCAAGGTTCCAACTACGAAAAAAGAATAGAACAACGTACGATTTCGAAATGAAACTCTACTACATCTGGTCATCGGGTATAGAAGCTTTGCATCATTTGTTCCAAGCCAATCATAAATATCAAGACGCATTTGAAATAATAGATGACAAAATTGTACAATTGGAAGGAGAAAGCGTTTTTAAGTCCAACGTTTGGCACAATGCCGTTTTGCAAAAGACTATCAGGGATTACACTGCACTCAAAAAAAATCCAAATAAAATTATGGTTTTCAGTGACCCGGATATATGTATCTATGATGCTGAAAAATTAAGGGCATACTTGGAAAATAGAATTGCCGGGGAAGATCTGGAATTTTTAGCAATGCAAGAATCACACTATGATGTGCATAACGGAGGGTTTTTGTGCGTCAGAAGTACGAAGAATACACTAGATTTATACGAGAAGTCTATTAAAGTACTTCGCTACTTTATATCTGCAAGATCAAAACCATTATTGAAACCCTTGTTGTGGTTGAAGTTTGGGATTTGGGACTTACCCTATCTAGATCAGACTATAATGAATAAGTACCTAAAAGAAGGTGGAGTGAATTACGCTTATATCCCAGGAAATATTGGTTGTTGGGGAGATGACGTAATCACAGAAGATACCTTATTTCACCATGCAGTGTGTACGACCAATCAAGATGAGAAACTCTTGCTATTGAAAAACAAACAAATAGAATTTAATAAATTTCATAATTGCTAATGCAATATATTTGACCAATACTATGCTCACCAAAGAACAAATAGCCCAACGTATAGCCAAAGAGCTAAAAGACGGATTCTACGTAAATTTAGGAATAGGAATACCAACACTAGTGGCCAATTATGTGCCAAAAGATATGGATGTAACCCTACAAAGCGAGAACGGTCTTTTGGGTATGGGGCTATTCCCTACCGAGGATGATATAGACGCAGATCTCATCAATGCAGGTAAGCAGACCGTGACCACCTTGCCTGGCTCCGTTTTCTTTGATAGTGCCACGAGTTTTGCCATGATACGCAGTGGCAGAGTAGATCTCACGGTGCTGGGTGCTATGGAGGTAAACGAGAAGGGTGATATTGCCAACTGGAAAATACCCGGTAAAATGGTAAAAGGCATGGGTGGAGCCATGGATCTTGTAGCGTCAGCTCAAAATATAATAGTAGCTATGCAACATACCAATAGAGCAGGAGCGAGTAAGTTGCTTAAAGAACTTAGTTTGCCAGTGACTGGTCTTGGTTGTGTGAAAAAAGTAGTGACCAATCTATGCGTGATGGATATTACTGAGCGAGGATTTGAGTTGCGTGAATTGGCTCCTGGGGTACGTATTGATGATGTAAAAGCTGCCACTGAAGGTAAGCTAATAGTAGAGGGAGATATTCAGGATATTCGCTTTTAAAAGGAGCTTTTATTGGACGTTTTTGTTATTTTGGTCGGCATATTAACCACTTCATAATAGCAGGTCTTTCTTCTGCAAGAATGTTCTTTTTCTGACCAAGAGACATGTTTGCTAACTCAATATGCGAGCTGTCTAATGCTTTGATTATGTCATCTGTACTAAGTATCGTTTCTACAGTATGCGTTTTGCTAAATAAATGTATAAGGTAGGTAGATATCTCTATGTCAAATAGGTCGTGCGTTTCTATGATTAAATCGCATTGGGCAAGATTTTGAATATTTTCTTTTGAGAAAAGTTCTTTTTCAAAACCCTCACAGTCACATAGTATTAAGGATTTTCCGGTAAAACGAAAGGAAGCTAAGGCTACAGCATCTATACCAAGATTAGTTTCTATTTTGGATGCTACTCCGTTTAGCTTTGCCATTTCTTTACAAGCTTCTATCGCTGTTTTGTCAAGATCGTACGCATACAGTTTGTCGCATTGAAATTGCAGTGCCATGCCTACAGCAAAGTATCCTTCGGCACAGCCAATATCCAGTATTTGTGAATATTTTATTTGTTTGAATTCGTGTAATATGCCGTGAAGCTCACTCTCATACGATCCAAGTAGTTTTGGGTAAAGAGTACTGCCTTTCGAGGTCATATTGGGGTATTTCATTCCCTTGAACGGTCCATTTAGCACAGTTAGACTACTAAAAATAGAAGGATGATCGAGGTTTTTAGGTCTTTTTGCAGATGGAGTATCCTCTCGGGAGTTGTAAATTACTCTAGCAGCAGAAACAAGTGGTTTAATCAAAAACCAAAAAACATCATTTTTTGCTAATTGTTTTAGGAATGAGACTAAGTGACTCTTCATTTTGCTGAAATGTAATCTTTAATGTCTTGGATCTATGTTGATGCAAAGTACGATTGAATTCTTGTTACTTGTTCTATTTTGAAAGCCCTTTTTGAGAAAAAGAGATCAGTGCCTTATCCCATTCACTCTTCTCTGTTTTTGTAAAACCAATACATAACCTACCTTTGCACCAATGAAAGTAACAGTAGTAGGAGCGGGTGCTGTAGGTGCAAGTTGTGCCGAGTATATCGCGATAAAAGATTTTGCCGCAGAGGTAGTACTAGTAGATATCAAAGAAGGTTTTGCTGAAGGTAAGGCAATGGACCTTATGCAAACTTCGTCTCTTAATGGTTTTGATACCAAAATAACTGGAGCAACCAATGACTACAGTAAAACTGCAGGTAGTGATGTTGCTGTTATTACTAGCGGTATTCCACGTAAGCCAGGAATGACTCGCGAGGAGCTTATCGGTATCAATGCTGGGATAGTAAAAACAGTTTCTTCAAGCATCTTGGAGCATTCACCAGAAGCAATCATAATTGTAGTTTCTAACCCTATGGATACTATGACTTATCTCGTACATCAAACCACAAATATTCATAAGAGTCGTATCATTGGTATGGGTGGTGCTTTAGATAGTGCACGTTTTAAGTACAGACTCGCAGAAGCTTTAGGTTGTCCTACGTCTGATGTAGATGGAATGGTAGTAGGCGGTCATAGCGATAAAGGCATGGTTCCTTTAATAGAGAAAGCAACTAGAAACAGTGTAAATGTTTCTGAGTTTCTTTCTGCAGAAAGAATGGATGAAGTAGTACAAGCTACTAAAGTAGGTGGTGCAACGCTTACAGGTCTACTAGGTACAAGTGCTTGGTATGCTCCAGGAGCTGCCGTATCCGAATTGGTAAAAGCCATTGCTTTAGATTCACAAAAAATGTTTCCTTGCTCTGCCTTGTTAGAAGGTGAGTATGGTTTGAATGATCTTTGCATAGGTGTACCTTGTATCCTTGGCAAAAACGGTATAGAGCGTATTGTAGAAGTTTCTCTATCTGAGGCTGAAAAAGCACACATGATAGAAAGTGCTGCTGGTGTAAGTAAGACGAATGGTCTACTCAACTCTTAAAAAACACATAAATACATAGTGAGAGAGCTGCTAGTGATAGCGGCTCTTTTTTATCGAGAGAAATGTCAAATACGAAGGACAATAGAACCGCGGTAATCTATATGATGCTCGCGTCATTCATTTTTGCTATGATGAATTTGATAGTGAAGCACCTCGGAGAAATTCCTGTGGCTCAGATAGTGCTTATGAGGAGTGTAGTAATGCTCATCATAGTGATAGGGGTAATCAAGTACAAGAAAATTTCTCCCTTTGGTACACACAAGAAACTTCTTGTATTCAGAGGTGTATTTGGCTCCATGGGAATTGCATTTTTCTTTTATACATTGCATAATATGCCGCTAGCTAGTGCGGTTGTGGTCCATTATCTCACACCTATTATCACGGTACTTATATCTGTGCTCATTACCCGTGTGAGGATTGCTCCACTTCGTTGGTTTTTTTTTCTGTTATGCTTTGTAGGTATCTATATTATCAAAGATTTTGACGATAGGGTAGAGACCTTGCCTATTGTGATTGGTGTGTTGGGAACCATAGCTGCTTCTGCGGCTTATAACGTTATAAGCGTACTCAAAAAAGCAGAACATCACTATGTGATTATGCTTTACTTTCCTTTGGTAACGGTGCCTCTGGTGTTAACCTATATTGCTCTCACCGGAGATTGGGTATGGACGTCTGCTGCGAATTGGTTTCTTCTTATAATCGTAGGTGCTTGCACCTATTTTGCTCAATATTTTCTTACTAGAGCATACCAAATAGGAGAGGTGAATAAGGTGAGTATTATCTCGTATTTAGGTATACTCTATGCACTGTTCTTTGGTTTCTTCTTGTTTGAGGAGTGGTATACGCCTATTGTATTTGTTGGGTTACTATTTGTACTCGCAGGAGTGCTCGGTAATATAGTCTACAAAGGCAATAGGACCGACTAGGTATCATACTCTAAAATGGTGTGGGCTGACTGTGCACCAGGTCATAAAATAGAAAGTGTGAGCTGCGGTGTTTTATTTACTTGCGTAAGGCAACAACCGGGTCCATTCTTGCCGCTAGGAGTGCAGGTGCTATGCCGGCAACCAAGCCAATTACTATAGAAAATCCTATACCACTGGCAAATATATTTGAGCTATAGAAAATCTGAAAGGTACTGAATGTGCTCGCTAAGTATCCCAATACAATGACCATAAAAATACCGATAATAGCACCAATAACGCAAAGTAAGATTGCCTCAAATAAGAATTGATACATAATAAAATTGCGTTTGGCTCCCAAAGCTTTTTGTAAACCTATGATACCTGTACGCTCTTTTACGGAGACAAACATTATGTTGGCTATTCCAAAACCGCCTACCAGTAACGAGAATATACCGATCAATAAGGCTGCTCCGTCTATTGCTAAGAAGGTTTGATCAAGACTGTCACTTACCATGGTTAGCTTATTTATGGCAAAGTTGTCTTTGTCTTTGGGGCGTAGCTTTCGTATCGATCGCATGATGCGTTTTATTTCAAAGTCTACAAGTTTTAGTTCTACGGCATCTTGCCCTTTTAAGATGATAGCTGAGCTTACTCCACGGGTGTTTGGTTTGTTAAATTTTTGAGCAAACAAACCGGTTAAAACTGCTATATTGTCGTATTGTGGTCCGCCTATGGCTTGACCTTGCAATTTTAGAACGCCAATAATATGGACCTTATGTCCGTTTATTTTAATATCTCTGCCAACAGGATTTGCCCCTAGAAATAGGTTCATACCTAGATTATACCCTACTATCGCCGTGTTCTTCCCTTGGTTGGTCTCAAAATCTGTAAAGGTGCGACCAGTAGTTAATTCCCACTGGTTTATTTGGAAGAAGTCTCCCATAACAGCTGTTATTTTTACATCAGAAATTTCTTGAAGTGAACTTTTGGCCTTATTCCCTCCAAACTCAAACGAAAAAGCGGTATTTTTTACGACCTCTTTATTGCACTCTTTGGATATTCGCTTGTATTCTTGAATATCTACATCGGGCCTATTGAGATAATCCCACCACTGGTAATTGCCACCAAAACCCCATGGCCATTTTTGTATGTAGACTATTTTGTCACCCATTTTGTCTACGTTGCTGCGTATGTTTTGCTCTAGTGAGTGAGTCGCCGTAAAAATGGCTACTATGCAGAATATACCAATGGTGATGCCCAGTACAGATAGGACACTACGCAGTTTATTCGCTCTTAAAAAATTGAGAGATAGCATGATAGACTCTCTCAGTACATTGGTGAAATTCATACAGTAAGCTTCAATAGTAGGTGATATTAATGGTAGGATTATTTCTTCTCGATTAACGGTGCATTTTTAGATATGATTGATAGCTATTAAACTCTTCTATGTTTAGCTTGATTTAGCCTATTGAAAAGGTTATTTTTGCAGCCTTTTTCGCACCATTTATAGCTAATTAAAATAACTCATGAAATTATCAGAATTCCACCTAGAATTAGACCCAAGTAGAGTAGCTAAAACACCACCTTTTAATCGAGATGAGTGTAAGCTAATGATAGTAGACAAAAAAGCTAAAACCATTGAGCACAAGATGTTTAAAGACATATTGGAGGAATTTGGCGAAGGTGATGTTATGGTACTTAATAATGCCAAGGTGTTTCCTGCCAGACTCTATGGTAATAAGGAAAAGACAGGTGCCAAAATAGAAGTGTTCTTGCTTAGAGAGCTAAACCAAGAACTCCGTCTTTGGGACGTTTTGGTAGATCCAGCCCGTAAAATTCGTGTAGGAAATAAACTTTTTTTTGGAGAAGATGAGTTGGTTGCTGAAGTAATAGATAACACAACAAGCCGCGGTCGTACTATACGGTTCTTATTTGATGGTACCGATGCAGAATTTAAAGGTGTTGTAAATAAACTCGGCCATACACCTATACCAAAATACTTGGAGCGTGAAGCAACACAAGATGATGCAGAAATGTATCAAACGATATTTGCAGAAAAGGACGGAGCAATAGCCCCACCTGCAGCAGGTCTTCACTTCACCAAAGCATTAATGATGCGTTTGGAGATAAAAGGTGTGAACTTTGCAAAGGTAAACCTAAACATAGGTCTTGGAGCTTTTAGACCAGTGGAGGTTGAAGACCTTACTAAGCATAAAATGGATAGTGAACATTTTATCATAGAGCAAGATGCCGCTGATATGGTAAATGATGCTAAGAAAAATAAAAAACGTGTATTAGCTGTCGGGAGTAGTGTTATGAGAGCTTTAGAAAGTTCTGTGTCAGCATTTGGTGCGTTAAATCCGGATGACAGTTGGACGGATAAGTTTATTTTCCCTCCGTATGAACCACGAATAGCTAATGCTTATCTTACTAACTTTCATCAACCAAAGTCTACACTTATGATGCTAACATCTGCCTATTTGGACGATCATAAGTTGGCAATGGAAGTATATGAAACTGCTGTAAAGGAAGGATATAATTTTCTTTGTTACGGAGACGCACTGCTCATTAAATAGAACCTTTGGTACAAAATGTGCAAACCCTTTAGTGGGTCTTTTTTAACTTCGAAGAATACTAGCATGGAGATTATTTTAATTGGTACAATGGTTTTAGCATCTTATCTGATAGGCAGTATGCCCAGTAGTGTTTGGATAGGTAAGGCATATTTCGGCATAGATGTACGCAATTTTGGCAGTGGAAATGCAGGAGCCACCAATACATTTAGAGTATTAGGTACACCTACAGGGCTTCTGGTTCTTTTCCTAGATATTGTAAAAGGCATAACTGCCACAAGTCTAATACACTACATACCATCTGTTTCTCATGGTACTGATCAGTTTATAAACCTGCAGTTGCTCTTTGGTTTACTCGCTGTGGTGGGTCATATTTTCCCGGTATATGAGAATTTTAAAGGAGGAAAGGGTATAGCAACGTTATTTGGTATGTTGATTGGTATCCATTATGTATTAGCGTTGGCTTGTGCAGGCTTATTCATCGTTGTTCTATTATCTACCAAGTATGTGTCACTTAGCAGTATACTAGCTGCCGTGTCATTCCCTATACTTACTATTTTTGTTTTTAAGAGAGACGAGCCGTTATTTATAGCCTTTGGTATTGCAGCAGCATTATTGGTCGTGCTTACACACAAAAAAAATATTACCAGACTCATAAATGGGATAGAAAGTAAAGCTAATTTATTTGGGGGTAAACAATGATTTGGAGTACAAAAACAGAAGAGGTCGAAGAGTTAGATGTTTTAGTTGCAGTGAACCAGGGTGCTGCCATCGTTTTGTATAATGATGATTTGAACACTTTTGACCATGTAATTTACTGCCTTATAAAGTACTGTAAGCATACTGCTGAGCAGGCAGAACAATGTGCTATGCTTGTACATTACAAAGGGAAGTGCCAGGTGAAAAATGGTTCAGAAATAGAATTGTTGCCTATCTGCCAAGCACTCACTGAAAAAGGGTTGAGTGCAGTAATAGAAGAGCTTTAATACTGCTCCTTCTCGTTAGGAAAATCTAAAGCCTTAACATCTTTTATGTAATGCTGTACTGCACCTTTCATTTCTTCATATAAATTTAAGTATCTACGCAAAAATCGTGGTGAGAACTCTTTAGTAACACCCAGCATATCATGGAGTACAAGCACTTGTCCATCTACATCACTACCTGCACCTATGCCTATTACAGGTATGGTAAGACAAGCAGCTACCTCTTTGGCTAGTGTGGCAGGTATTTTTTCGAGCACTAGGGCAAAGCATCCAGCTTCTTCTAAGAGTTTTGCGTCCTCTATAAGCTTGGCCGCTTCCTCTACTTCTTTGGCTCGTACCGTGTATGTCCCAAATTTGTAGATACTCTGTGGCGTAAGTCCTAAGTGTCCCATTACAGGTATTCCTGCTGATAGTATACGCTTCACAGATTCTATTACTTCGCTTCCACCTTCTAATTTTACCGAGTGTGCTCCGCTTTCTTTCATAATACGGATAGCACTTTTTAGAGCTTCTGTACTATTTCCTTGGTAGCTGCCAAATGGTAAATCTACTACTACTAGTGCTCTATCTACAGCACGAATAACGGACTGTGCGTGGTATATCATATGATCAAGCGTGATGGGCAGTGTGCTGTCGTGACCTGCCATTACATTACTGGCAGAGTCGCCTACTAGTATTACGTCAATACCTGCGTCATCTACTATCTTAGCATACGAATAGTCGTAAGCAGTTAGCATACTTATTTTTTCACCTCTATTCTTCATCTCTTGAAGTTGGTGAGTAGTCATTTTTTTTATGTCTTTCTTAGCTGTGCTCATTCCTGTTATTCTTGTATTTCCAGTAGGTACTTCATGCGTTCTATTTCTCTAAGCAACACATTATTGTCTTTTTTTAATTGAGAATTGGTGCGGTACAACTCCTTATTAGTTATCTTTAGTGTGCTATTTTCTCGTTTCATATTTGCCAATATGGAGCTAAGATTCAGCACTAAATCTCCATTAGATCCTGCCTCAATGTCCTCTTTGAGTGACTCCAAGTAGGTTAGTCTTGTATTTGCCTTGTTCAGGGCCTTACTCGTAGAATCAAGTTGATTACCCAAAAATCTGTTATTTATGGTTAGCTGTTTCGTTTTGGTGACGAGTGAGGTATCATAGTTTAGCATACTGCGGCACTTGTTTACCTCTCTTTCAAGTGTCTCTATTTCTTTTTGTTGTATATCTATTTTGGTTTTGAATAAGAGTATCACCTCTTCAAATGCAGGATCATTCGTTGTAGTTTCTGCATTGTTAGGGTTTGAAGTTCTCTTTGATAAGGTGTTTCCCGACTTGCTGAGATGAAATTGGTCTATCAATACTTCTGTACTCGCACTAGCAAACAGACCTATATTACCCTGGCTGTATTGCGTGTCATATATGGTGTAGCTGTATTCGCCATTGAAATAGATATCGAAATAACCATCTTCAACGCGTACCATAATGGTGTTTGTTTTTTTTGTTAAGTTTTTGCTCTTAATCCAACCGTTTCCTTTTGGTGTACCACTCAATAGTCGCTGTTGGGTACCATTTATCTTGTAGGCTCGGTAATTCTTTTTAGCACCTATTTCGATAAAGATACCTCCGTTCGTATTAGTTTGTCCATGGAGTATGAGTCCTCCAGTACCATGCTTATTTTCTTTGCAAACAAGAAAACGGTTTGAAACTTCGTAGGATACTAGTGGCTTGTCAATCTTTAGATATGCGACAGATTGTCCTTCATCTTTTATACGCTTGATGCGGTACTGGCCATCTTCAATAATTGTAAGCTCTAGCGAGTTGTACTTTTCCGGGAAATTGTTGCTATTTGATGAGAAATCATCGAAAACCAACGTGTCTGTAAATTTGGTATAAACGTTTTGGCCTTTAGTTAAATGTGACAGACTTATTATGAGTAGAAATGATAGGATTCTCATTTTTATTGTGAAAGTTTGCAAAGCTAATCTAAAAATATGCAAAAAACGATTTGGACAAAAGCAGTTCTCTTTATTGGTATACTTGGTCTATTGGGCTGTGACAATGAGCTTGATGTAGCAGCAGACTGGAAAGAGATTGCTATAGTATATGGTGCTATAAATCCGAGTGTAGACAAAAACTATGTACGTATTCAGCGGGCGTATTTAGACGAGAATACAAGTGCCTTGGCTTTTTCAAGGTTAAAGGACTCGCTATACTTTGATACCTTGATAGTATATGTTGATGAATTTCAAAATGGCCAGTTTACACAACGCATGGAACTATCTAAGGTTGATGGTAACCTAATTGGGATACCGAAAGATACAGGTGTCTTCTATTCTGATGAAAATATTTTGTATGAACTGGATGCGGATCTCAAAGCGTCGTTGTTTGCTACGGATTGGTCGTATAGGCTTACTGTGCAAAATCCGAAAAATGGATATGTAGCAACAGCTACGGCTACTAGTTTAGGAGATATACAAGCCCGCAGCCCAATAAGTCCTACTGGAGGTAGTGTTTATATATCCGCAAATCAGAATCACGTTGTCCCCGTTATTTTTCAGGAAGGGAAGCATGCCAGAGCTTATAGAGTAGCGATGAATGTGGTAATAGAAGAAACGAAAATTAGCAACCCTTCAGAAAAAGAAATTAAAAACCTAGAATGGGTTATGATAAACTCAGGCGAGACAAGAGAGTTGCGTGGGTTTAATGATGCTAATTATAAGGTACTGTCTGCTGGTTTTTTTGCAATGCTAAAAAGTAGACTAGATATAGATGAAACAGTGGAGCGTAGACTCGTGAGTTATGACCTTGTGTTTTATGGCATCTCTGACGATTTCAACACATTTTTGAGTGTACTCCAACCTTCAACTACCATTGTGCAGAAGAAACCGGAATTTACCAATGTAGACAATGGTTTAGGCATATTTACTTCGCGTAACATTACTATTTTTGATAATCGCACATTCAATGCGACCATACTGCCGCAAGTACAATCGTCACTTATTACTGCAGAACTGGGGTTTGTAAAGTAGTAATTGTGTCGTTTTGTCACATCTAGTGTGAGCTAACTGACAAATTTCACACATTATCTTGTTGGCATTGTAGTTGTCCTTTACAGGGCAATTAATAATCGAATTTTATACAAATGAGTAAAGTAATTGGAATTGACTTAGGAACTACGAACAGTTGCGTATCCGTAATGGAGGGTAACGAACCGGTAGTGATACCTAACAGCGAAGGTAGAAGAACAACACCATCTATTGTAGCCTTTATGGACAATGGTAATGGTGAGAGAAAAGTAGGAGATCCTGCTAAGAGACAAGCAATCACAAATCCACAAAACACGATAAGTTCTATCAAACGTTTTATGGGTTCTACCTACGATGAGGTAGCAGAAGAGGTAGCAAATATGTCGTATAAAGTGGTGAAAGGTGACAACAACACACCTCGCGTACTGATAGGAGATAGAAAATATACCCCACAAGAGATTTCTGCTATTATTCTTCAGAAAATGAAGAAAACGGCAGAAGACTACTTAGGTACTGAAGTGACTAGAGCGGTAATTACCGTGCCTGCATACTTTAACGATAGCCAAAGACAAGCAACGAAAGAAGCTGGTGAGATAGCTGGACTAAAAGTAGAGCGTGTAGTGAATGAGCCTACGGCTGCTGCACTAGCTTACGGACTAGAGAAAAAAGATGTAGATCAGAAAATAGCTGTTTACGATTTAGGTGGAGGTACGTTTGATATTTCTGTACTAGAATTAGGAGATGGTGTATTCGAAGTGAAATCTACTAACGGTGATACTCACCTTGGTGGAGATGATTTTGATAGAGTTATCATAAACTGGTTGGCAGAAGAATTTAAAGCAGATGAGAACTTAGATCTTAGAAAAGATCCCATGGCTCTTCAGCGTTTGAAAGAAGCTGCTGAGAAGGCTAAAATAGAATTGAGTAGTTCTACTCAAACTGAAATTAACTTACCTTATGTTACTGCTACAGATTCAGGACCTAAGCACTTGGTACGTTCACTTACTAGAGCCAAATTTGAGCAACTAGCAGATGATCTTATCAAAAGAAGTATGGATCCAGTAAGACAAGCAATGAAAGATGCTGGTTATACTCCTGCAGATATAGATGAAGTAATCTTAGTAGGTGGTAGTACACGTATACCAAGAATACAAGAAGAAGTAGAGAAGTTCTTTGGTAAGTCTCCTAGTAAAGGAGTTAATCCAGATGAGGTTGTTGCTATTGGAGCGGCTATACAAGGTGGTGTACTTACAGGTGAGGTGAAGGATGTTCTTTTACTTGACGTAACTCCACTATCTCTAGGTATAGAGACTATGGGTGGTGTATCTACAGTACTTATAGAGTCTAATACGACTATTCCTTCTAAAAAATCTCAAGTATTTTCTACGGCGGCAGACAATCAGCCAAGTGTAGAAATTCACATCTTACAAGGTGAGAGAACTATGGCTAAGGACAATAGAACTATTGGTAAATTCCACTTAGATTCTATTCCACCTGCACCTAGAGGAAGACCACAGATAGAGGTGACTTTCGATATAGATGCCAATGGTATATTAAACGTAAGTGCGAAGGATAAAGACACTGGTAAAGAGCAAAACATCAGAATAGAAGCTAGCTCTGGACTAAGTGACGAGGAAATAGAGAAAATGCGACAAGAAGCAGAGGCTAATGCTGATGCAGACAAAGAAGCAAAAGAAACTATAGATAAGCTAAACCAAGCTGATCAGCTAATATTTACTACCGAAAGCCAACTTAAGGAGTACGGTGAGAAAATACCAGCAGAAAAGAAAACAGCTATAGAAGCTGCTGCAGAAGAATTGAAAAAGGCTCACACTGCACAAGATTTAGCAGGTATTGAGGCTCATTCTGAAACGCTAAACAAAGCGTGGGAAGCTGCTAGCCAGGACATATATGCTGCACAGCAAGAAGCTGGCGGAGCAGAAGGTGCTAGTCCAGAAGCTAACGCAAACGATGATGCTGCTAAGGATGTAGAAGACGTAGACTTCGAAGAAGTAAAATAGTCTTTACTGCTTAAAGAGTAATTTGTCTCTAGTGACGGATTATTGTTAATCATTTTTAAGGAGCCACTCATTTGAGTGTCTCCTTTTTTATTAAATATTTGTGGGTGATGAAGTAGAAAAAATAATTTGTGCATTAGTAATGCTTACCTCTTTAACATGAGCTAATTTGTAAATCCCTCTGATATCCTTTTTTGGTTTAAAACATTTACATTTGACTCCGTGAATAACCTTTTCTACACTACGTCTGTAACCAACGAGATGCTTACGCTGCATGAGCAGGAAGCAGTGCATTGCTCTCTTGTACTTCGCAAAAAGGCAGGGGATATTATCTACGTTATAGATGGTAAGGGGAATAGGCATAAGTGCGGTATAGACAAACTGAGCAAACGTGAGGTAGAATGTACCATACTGAGTTCAGAGAATAAGACTAAGTCTGAACACATCACCATCGCCATAGCTCCTACCAAGAATAGAGACAGGCTGGAGTGGATGATAGAGAAACTCGTAGAAATAGGAGTGGAGCGAATCATCCTTATAAATACAACCAATACGGAGCGTACTCGTACCAATATGGATCGTATACAGAAAAAAGTGATTTCTGCGGTGAAGCAAAGTCTTCGATTCTATATGCCAGAGGTTTTAGAGATGGACTATTCGGCGGCATTAGAACTAGTTGCGGACCAAAAGTATATAGCTCATTGCTATGATGAGCAAGCCAAAACTGAATATTCGAGTGACTCGACAACCAAGCAACTCATATTGATAGGTCCAGAAGGTGATTTTACTACAGCAGAGGTAGAGAAAGCGTTTGTTGCAGGTTTTCAAGGTTTAGACTTAGGAGAGTTTAGGCTGCGTACCGAGACTGCGGCTATAGTAGCGGTAAGCAGGTTTCAATAAAATTCAATTAAATTCGTTTGCTCATAGAATGAAGAATATTTTTCTCATAGTATTATTGATTATAGGATCTAGTTTTAAAGGGGATTATACCGTAAAAATAGCGAAGCTAAAGTACAATGGAGGTGGCGACTGGTATAGTAACCGTACAGCATTATCTAACTTAGCAGTCTTTTGCAATTCCAACCTAAAGACGAACATTAACCCGCAGGACGAAGTAGTAGAGGCTGGGAGTGTGGAGATTTTCAATTATCCCTATGTCTATATGACTGGACATGGTAATGTGCTATTTTCTAAGAAAGATGCCGCAAACCTTCGAAAGTACATGATGGCAGGAGGTTTTTTGCATATAGACGACAACTACGGACTAGACCAGTATGTACGTCCAGAGATGAAGAAGGTCTTTCCAGAGCTTGATTTTGTAGAGCTGCCATTCAATCACCCTATATATAAACAGAAATATAATTTTCCTAAGGGATTACCCAAAATACACGAACACGATGGTAAACCAGCCCAAGGTTTTGGCTTGATATACAAAGGTCGCTTGGTGTGTTTCTACGATTATGAGTGTGATTTAGGCAACGGCTGGGAAGATGAAGGCATATATGATGATAGTGAAGAGAAACGTAAACAGGCATTCCAGATGGGTGCTAATTTAATTCAGTATGTTTTTAGTAACTAGTTGTTAGCTAGGTAGAAATGATTTTTTCATGACTTAGAACGCCGGAAACGTTGTATTAAATTGAGAAAGGCCATTACAATATCTATAGATATTTCACCGATTTCTAAAAAAAAACATTTTATACAGCATGTCACTAAGATATACGGCACATTTTGTATAGATGTTTTCGTGTCAACAGTAAAATTCATACCTGAAGTTTAGGTTGGAGAAGAGGTTTATCTGAACTTAGGATTGAGATGCTTCAGCCTTCATCTTATCGGATAGTTCCTTACCCAAATAATTATCTATTGCCAAATGAGCTAGATAGATAAGAGGAGTCAATATAAGAGCTACAACAAACTTGTATAAATAATTATTGAGACCAACAGCTAGAATCAGAGCCCAACTCCAATCGGCACCAAGTCTAAAGGCTATGATAAGTACTACAAAACTATCTACAAACTGGCTCACAAGTGTACTGCCTGTGGCTCTCAGCCAAAGTTTACTCTCTCCAGTGATACTTTTTAACTTTTGAAAAACAGCTACGTCGAGTATCTGTCCTACTAAGAAGGCAACCAATGACCCCAATATGATCCATAGACCTTGACCAAATATCGAGGCAAATGCCAATTGAAAATTCGGAACACCAGCAGATATACCACTTATAATCCACCAATCTGCAGGTGCTAGGTGTATACTAATATATACCATTACAAAAGCAAAAATAATGAGCACTGCGGTAAGGTAGGATAGGAACTTAACTCCACGTTTACCAAAATACTCGTTGATGATATCAGTCATAACAAACACTATAGGCCACAACACCACGCCAGCGGTGAGGTTAAAGCTCACCTGCTCACCAAACAGATTATGTTGTAGTGGTTCAATACCTAATGTGGCTTCTAATGAAAATATTTTAACTCCAATGAACTCAGCTATTAGAGCATTTGCTATGAAAAAGCCGCCAATAGTTAGGAATAATTTGCTCTCTTTGTTAGTAAGGGTGTTCATTTATGTATCTATTTTGACCATGCTGTGGAAACAATGGTGCACATATTGCGTAATGTGTTTATAACATTGCAACAGTATAAAATGAAATTCGTTTTTAGCACAATAATCGCACTTTTCGCATTCGCAGCTTCAGCTCAGGATGCCGTTTCGTATTACAATTCGGGTATAGACAAGTTTGAAGAAGGTAACGTACTCGGTGCCATCAAAGACTTTGATTCTGCTATTGTGAAGAATTCCAAAATGGCCGAGGCCTATTGGGGTAGAGGCAGTGTTTATGCAGAGATGCAAGAGTTTAAAGGAGCATTGAAAGATCTCAACAAGTGTATAGAAATTGATCCCGGTGTTATTGATGCGTTTTATAATAGAGCCTATGTGCTGATGGCAATGGGCGAGCAGCAGAAAGCATTGAATGATCTAAATATGTATTGCTTGATGAAGCCTGAGGATATCAATGGCTTCCTATCTAGATTAGATATATTGGTAAAGAACTCTATGCATGACGAGGCTTTTAAGAATATGGAGACTATAGCTGGCCTAGAAGCTTCTACACCGGGAGAGTATGTGCAACGTGCTCGTGTCAAGTTTCTGATGAAGGATACGGTTGGGTCTGTACAAGACTTAGATGCCGGCATCAATTTAGCCCCTACGTTTATGGATGCCTATTTTCTTAGAGGTAAGTATAACTATGAGTTTGGTTTCTACAATAAGGCAATACAGGATCTTAGCGTCTACTTACTTAGCAATAAGGAGGACCACGAAGCCTTTGTAATACGCGGAGAGTGTTTTGCTCGTCAAAGTGACTATAGTCTTGCAGCAAAGGACTACACTAAAGCCATAGCAATAGAAGATCAGAATCCCACCTATTATTTTGACAGAGGTTTTTTTTACATCCAACTAGAAGAATACGCCAATGCTCAAAAAGACTTTAAAAGAGCCATATTTTTCAATCACGATGACATTCGTTTAGCATACTTCAATCTGGGTATTGCAGAGTACAGACTTGGAAACAAGGAAGACGCTTGCACCAACTGGAGAAAATCGGAAGACCTAGGTATGGATTATATCAATAAGTACTGTCTGTAGTACTTATTTTTTTAACTCAAAAATGCCAAACTTGCTTACACCCCATTTGGCTAAGCGGTATTGAATAGATACGAGCAATACACCTAGTCCATATATCGAACTACGTTTAAGATTAATGGAGCTGGCATCATCAAAGTATTTGGTAGGGCAAGTCACTTCACCTATTTCGAAATCTGCAAAGAATACCTGAGCGGTCATTTGATTGTCAAAGACAAAATCATCGGAATTCTTATCAATGTCTATTTTGTCAAATATTTTTGTGTCAAATGCTCTGTAGCCTGTATGATATTCGCTTAGCTTTTGATTAATCAAAATATTTTGGAATAAGGTTAAGATTCTATTGGCTACATATTTATACCAAGGCATACCGCCTTTTAAAGCTCCTTTACCAAGTATCCTACTTGCATACACTGCAGGGAATACTCCATTGGCAATGATACTACACATGCTTTTCACAAGCAAAGGTGTATATTGATAATCTGGGTGTACCATAATCACAATGTCAGCACCGATCTGTATAGCCTTATTGTAGCAACTTTTTTGATTCCCTCCGTAGCCCCTGTTATTATCGTGCACTATAACATGATTTACACCAATACGTTTGGCTAGTCCAGCCGTATCGTCCTTACTAGCATCATCTACTAGTATGGTTTCATCTACTATGTCAAAAGGTAATTCATTGTAGGTTTTTTCCAATGTTTTGGCTGCATTATATGCAGGGAAAACAACAACTACTTTTTTGCCGTCTATCATAGGTATAATACGTAATAAACAGCTGCACCAGCAAAGTAACCAATGATGGCTAACCAGCTTATCTTCTTTAAGTACCACATGAAGTCAATTTTCTCTAAACCCATGGCCGCAACTCCAGCTGCAGATCCTATGATAAGAGCACTGCCTCCTGTACCTGCACAGTAGGCTAGTAATTCCCAGAAGTGTCCGTTTGCAGCAAAATCGCCCGCAGGAGATATATTATACATGCCTTGGGCCGCAGCTACTAGAGGCACGTTATCTACTATACTAGAGAGTAATCCGATGACAATATTTATAGAAAATATATCTCCACCAAAGGCACTATCCAGTGCCATTGCAGCGGTTTTAAGGTGGCCAAACTCCTGAAGAGCGGCTACTGCCATTAGTATCCCCAAGAAGAACAACACACTTGCAACATCTATTTTTTGCAATACACTAACCACACTAAGGGTTTCTTTGTCTGCTTTGTTTTTGCCTTTGTGCATGATCTCCGTTACCGTCCATATTACACCCAGACTTAGCATCATTCCCATAAATGGAGGTAAATGTGTAATGGTCTTAAAGAATGGCACAAATACCAAACCTGCTAGTCCCAATATAAATACAGTAATTCTCTCGCTAGAAGTGGTTGGATTGAGGTAGTGATCTGCGTTTTCTTGCTTCTTGGCAGGGCGTTCAACTTCGCCTTTAAACGTAAAGCTAAGTACACTTAAAGGCACTAGAAGTGCTACCATACTGGGTAGTATTAGGTCTACTACTATGTTTGGTACGTCAGGCAATTGTCCTTTTATCCAAAGCATAGTAGTCGTAACGTCTCCAATAGGTGACCATGCACCACCTGCATTTGCAGCTATTACTACCATACCGACAAACATCCAACGAGTTTTCTGATCTTTTATGAGCTTGCGAAGCAAAGAGATCATCACTATAGTGGTAGTAAGATTATCTAATGCTGCAGAGAAAAAGAAGGTAAGGATACATATTATCCAAAGTAGTTTTGTTATGTTTTTGGTCTTAATTCGATCTGTAATTACGGCAAAGCCTTCATGAGCGTCTACAAGTTCTACTATGGTCATGGCTCCCATGAGGAAGAAGAGAATATTAGCAATGTCAAACATATGATGGTATAGACCACCATTTCCATCTGCACCGTGTTCTATAATATGTGAAATGTCGTGTCCTGCACCGCTTAGTGAAAACACATAAATAGCCCAACATACCATACCTGTAACCAAGGCACTGGCTGCTTTATCTATTTTGAGAGGGTGCTCTAGTGCTATGGCTGCATAGCCAATCACAAAAACAATGATAATGAGTATTGCCATTTTAATCTTTTTCTGGTGGCAAAAAAAGGTTTTTTATTTCACTATATAAGGGGATTTCATTCACAATTTTTAGCTCATTTTGTCTTCGAGCAATGAAAAAGTGCTGCAGACCATTGGTGAGCAATACGTAAGGCACATCTTGCAGATGTATATAGCCTGTAGCTTGGTCCAACGTCTTTTGTGTTATTTTTATACTTGGAGCTTTGCATTCGACTAGCAATTCTGGATGACCATTTTGATTGTAGTGCACCGCATCGTATCTTTTTCTGCTTTTTGGTAAAACACGCTCTATACTCATTCTGCTTGCTGACCATTTGTTTTTAATCAGCTGGTGTATAGTGTGTTGACGGACCCATTCTTCAGAAGTGAGAGTTACATATTTCTTTCTGACCGTATCAAAAATGAGATTTTTCCCATTATTGTCAGGTTTTATTTGAAAGTTAAATTTTTCAAAGTTTAATTGCACGTCTTATCGCTTATTAAGAATGGCCAAAGGTACAAGTTCATACAACGAATTCAATGCATTAATGCAGCAGCTCGACAACAAGGAGGTTGCTCCTATATATTTGCTTCAGGGCGAGGAGTATCGCATGCTTGAACAGTTGCTAGATAAAATTGAACAAGTAGTACTCGATGAGACGACCAAAAGTTTCAATCATCACCTATTTTATGGTAGAGAAACGACAGCATCAGATATAGTAAATGTGGCTCGCCGATTTCCTATGATGGCAGAGAAGCAACTCGTTGTGTACAAGGAAGCACAATATTGTCGCAATCCAGATGAGATTATTGAGTACCTTAACAATCCCGTTCCTAGTACTGTATTGGTGTGGTACCATCCGGGAAAAAAAATAGCAAGTAATCGAAAGGTAGGGAAAGCGTTTGCTGCCAAGGGCAAAGTATTTAATGGTGATGCGGTAGACGAAAGGCAGGTGGCACAAGTGGTCACCCAACTTATAAAAGACGTGGGTTATGACATAGAACCAAAGCCGCTCCATTTGTTGATAGAAAATAGTGGAGGTAAGTTTAGTGTGATAATCAAAGAGCTCGATAAGGTTTTTAGCAATGTAGAAAAAGGAAATAAGATACGAGAAGAACATATAGAAAAGTATGTAGGTATTAATAAAAACTATAATGTATTTGCCTTGCAAAAGGCACTGGCAAAAAAACAGCGAGTGCTAGCAATGGAGATACTCGATTTTTTCACCTCCAATATCAATAACCATCCGGTGCCACTTATGGTAGGAGCACTGTTTAGCTATTTCAGAAAAGTAGCTGTGGTGCAAAGCATGCGAAAGAGCACTGACAAGGAAATAATGAGTGCCGTTGGTATCCCGTTTTTCGCAATGAGCGAATACAGAGAAGCCTCTAAGAATTTTGGAGGCAAGAAGATGGTGAAGGTCATAGAGGCCTTGAACGACTGTGACCTGAAATTCAAAGGAATCAAGGAAAATGCAGGCGGGCACGCTGCTCTTTTTGAAGAAACGATACTAAAGATATTGGCGCTTTAGTAAAAAAGGACGCTTTCGTTACAAAGTATTACAAATTAATTAATTATTTTGCCAACCAGAAATTAAATTATAAGCACACACACATGAAAAAAACATTACTTACCGCGTTAATTGCGACGCCATTTTTGCTTTTTGCTCAGAATCCTGTTAAGGAACTGCCAGTCAAAAATGCTTATTCTGTTAAATCTAGTAAAGAGTCGATTAAATTCATAAACGATGAAATGCCAGAAGGACATGTTTCTGGAAGCAGTGATTTTGCCATTAAAACTAAAAAAGATAAAAACTTTAGTAGTGTTGTTTTGGGCAATACGTTTTATGATCTACAGACCAACTCTAGTCCGGGCAGAAGAATAGTGCTTCACAGCGACGGCACAATAAGTGCAGTATGGACAGCCAGTCCAGATGCTGGTACAGGTTACCCTAACAGAGGTAGTGGATACAACTACTTTGATGGTACAAATTGGCTTACAGGCAGAGACAACAAGATAGAAACATCAGGCAGAACAGGATGGCCATCTATCATGCTACTAGATGATGGTAGAGAAAGAATAATGGCTCATGAGTCGGGCACAGGAGGATTTGTTTCAAGTACAAATGCTTCAAAAGGAAGTGCAAGTTTTACAAGTACAGGTCCTGTTTTAGATGATGAGACTGTTGTGAATGTAGACAGAGTCCCAATTTGGAATAGAAGTGTAGCTACTAATGGTAAAGTGCACACGATATCCAACTATTGGGCAAATGAGGACGCCGGTATAGATGTGGTTACACGTAATGGTGTTTCTAGTCCTACTTCTTACAGTAGATGGGATGTAGCGGGTGATACTGCAGATGTAGCTCATATTTTGTTGCCAGGTTATGATAGTTCACTTTATACCGCTGGTGGAGGTGATGGATACGCCATTGATGCAAGAGATAATACGGTTGCTATCCTCATTGGTGGTCTTGGAGATCCAGTATCGCTCTGGAAAAGTACAGATAATGGAGAAAATTGGACGTACACAGATGTAGATAATTATGCATTTAAAGGTCCTAGAGGTCCTGCCACGTTATTGTTGAGTGGAGACACGGTAAATACGAATGATGGATCTTTGGATGTAATGATAGATGCCAACGGTGATGTACACGCTTTTTGGGGTTTGGGCAGAGTTTTAGGAGCAGTAAGTACTACAGACGCAACTGATACAGTTATTAACTTTTTCCCCGCACAGTCTTCTTTGATGCATTGGAAAGAAGGTGACGCGGAGCCTAAAATATCGGGTGTGCCTTTCGATCAAAATGGTGACGGTGCGTACGATGTAAATACAGAAACATTCCAAAACTTGGATGCAGATAATAATGTTCCAAATGGACTGCTTTCCGCAGCAAGAACTGGTGCCACTTCATTGGTAACTATGCCGAGTGCGAGTACAGATGCAGATGGGAACCTATTTGTAGTATACTCAGCTCCGGTAGAAGGTGCAGTTCACTTTTTAAATGCAAATTTTAGAGACATATTTGTTTCGTACTCTATTGATGGAGGAACAACTTGGAACGGTCCTCAAAATATTACACAAGACGGAAGAGTAGAAAGTAATTTTCCGTGTGCAGCTAAAATGGCAGACGATTTCTTACACGTAATATGGCAAGAAGATGCTACTCCAGGTACGCACTTGCAGAATCACTCTGCTTCTGCAGGATCTCATCCCAACGATGTATGTACTATGAACTATGCTGCTGTGCCAGTAACAGACATTATCAATGATGTATTGGGTACAGATGTTATAACTAGCGTGGGAGACGTAACAAGAGATGCGGAAGTATTTGTAGTAAGTCAAAATCAACCAAACCCATTCAATGGTTCTTCTGAGGTAATCATTTATCTCAGAGACGCTTCACCACTTACACTTACAGTGACTGATATATTGGGTAACGTGCTCAATACAGGTGAGCTAGGAGTTATGAATAGAGGAAATCATACAGTAACTATAGACGGTGCTAGCCTAAGTGCAGGAATGTATTTCTACACGATATCAGGTAAGCAAAACAGCGTTACAAAAAGAATGCAAGTGAAGTAAGTTTTTAAGAGCCTAAATCACCTGAAATGTGACTTGTGAAAACAAGTCACATTTTTTTTGGAAATAATTGACGGGAGTAAAAAATAAATCTACATTTGCAGCCCTTTAAGTGAGAAGGAAGCGGGCGTGGTGAAATTGGTAGACACGCTAGACTTAGGATCTAGTGCCTCACGGTGTGAAGGTTCGAGTCCTTTCGCCCGCACTGTACGATACAGTTTAACAAAACCCTGGTAATACAGGGTTTTGTTCTTTTTGGGCCTTTCACTTTTGTAGTACTAAACACAAAATAGAAATACGAAACGTATATACTTCAAAACTTTAACAAAAACATTCCAGATGAACGTAACTTTCGAAAAAAAAGATGATTTAAATGCTCTAATCAGTGTAGTAATTAAAAACGAAGATTATCTAGAGAACATTAATAAGCAGTTCAAAGATTACCGTAAAAAAGCTAAAATTCCAGGTTTCAGACCTGGTACAGTACCTATGGGTATGGTAAAGCAAATGGTAGGTAAGAGTGTACTTTTTGAAGAAGTGAACAGACTTACCTCTGAACACTTGTACCAGTATCTGCAAGAAAACAATATAGATATACTTGGCCAGCCAATGACAAGTTTAGAAAAAGAGAGTGTTACCGATTTTGAAAACTACGGAGATTTCACGTTTCATTTTGACCTAGGTCTTGCACCAGCTGTTGAGCTTCAAATATCTGATAAAGATAAACTGACCCGCTATGAAATAGAGCTAGACAAGAAGGAAGTAGATACGGAGATAAAAAACCTAAGAAGACAAAACGGTAAGTTGGAAACCATGGATAAGTCAGAAACAGAAAATGACTCCATTGTACTAATGATGACTGAGGTGGATAAAAAAGGTGAGCACAAAGACGGTGGTGTTTTTGAGCAAGAAGTAACTGTATTGCCGGAGGTAGTAAAAAGCAAAAAAGTAAAAAAGCAACTGGTAGGTGTATCTACTGGAGATGAGCTTGATATTAATGTATTCGACCTTTTTAATGACAATGAAATGGTGATTGTCCAGTCATTGGGAATAGAGAAAGAAGCGGTAGCAGGACTTAATAAGACGTTCAAAGGGAAAGTAAAAGAAATACGCAGAGTGCAGCCAGCAGAATTAAGTCAAGAATTTTTTGACCTAGTAATGGGCCCTGATGCAGTGAAAACAAAACAAGAGTTTGAAGCTAAAATTGAAGAAAACCTTGGTGCATACTACGTAGCAGAAGCTGAAAAGCAACTAGAAGCAGAGTTGAATCTAATGCTAGAAGAGAAGCACAAGCTTACGCTTCCAGATGATTTCTTAAAAAGATGGTTGAGTGAAACGAAGCCAGAGACATACAATCCAGACAATGTAGATGAGCTTTATGGTAATGAATCCGTTGTATTGCGTAAGCAACTCGTACGCGAGAAAATAGCTGAAGAGCAAAATGTAGAAGTAACGGATGAAGACATTAACCAAACTTCATTTGCATATACGGCACAAATGCTTCGTCAATATGGATTGAATAATCCTGACCCAGCGATGATTCAAAATTTTGAAGCTAAAAACAGAGAAGACAAAGGTTATCTGATGCGTATACGCGATGTGGTAGTCGATAAAAAAGTGTTGGATAAAGTAAAAGAGCTTATCACTATCAAAGATAAAAAGCTGCATGTAGATAAGTTCTACGATGAGGTAAAAAAGTTCAACGATAAAGTTTCTAAGTAAACTAAATGAAAAACCACTCGATTCATCGAGTGGTTTTTTTTGAAATCAGATTTGCAAACGATTTGTTTTACATTTGACACCAAGATAAAAGATATGGATTACGGAAAAGAATTTAGAAAATACGCAATAAAGCACCATGGAATTAGTAGTACAAAAGTAGATCACTACATTGGGAGCTCTATCCATGCACCTCAAGATATGACACGTACAGTCATAGAAGAACGTCAGATGCCATTTAGAGAGGTAGATGTATTCTCTAGGTTAATGGCAGATAGAATAATCTTTTTGGGTACAGGAATAGATGACTACATAGCCAACGTAATACAAGCTCAGCTTTTGTTTTTGGAAAGTTCAGATGCAAAGCGAGATATACAGATATACATAAATAGTCCAGGAGGTAGTGTATATGCTGGTCTAGGTATATATGACACTATGCAATACATAGCTCCAGACGTAGCGACTATCTGTACAGGCATAGCTGCGAGTATGGGTGCTGTTCTTATGTGCTCCGGTACCAAAGGCAAGAGAACGGCTCTAAAGCATAGTAGAGTAATGATACACCAACCCCTAGGCGGCACTTCTGGTCAAGCTACAGATATGGAAATCACCGTGAAGGAGATAATGAAGTTAAAAAAAGAGCTATACGATATCATAGCAAATCACAGTGGTCAGAAATATGCAAAAGTAGAGAAAGACAGTGAGCGTGATTACTGGATGACTGCACAGGAAGCTAAGGAATATGGAATGCTAGACGAAGTGCTAGAAAGAAAAGCAAAATAAGATTTGGCAGAAAAAGATACGAAACTGAGTTGTTCATTTTGTGGTAGAAGTAAGGAAGAGGTAGGTCTTCTTATCTCGGGTATAGATGCTCACATTTGTGAGGACTGTATACAGCAAGGAAACGAAATAGTAGTGAATGAAAACGGGAGCACAAAATCGAAAGATGCAACTGCTGGATTCAAACTACGCAAACCCCGAGAGATAAAGGCATTACTAGACGAGTACGTTATAGGTCAGGACCGAGCAAAACGTACGCTAAGTGTAGCGGTATACAACCACTATAAGCGTCTTCAGTTTGAAGCAGGAGATGATGGTGTAGAGATAGAGAAGTCTAACCTGTTGCTCATAGGAGAAACAGGAACGGGTAAAACCTTACTTGCTAAGACACTTGCTCGCTCTCTTGAGGTACCTTTTTGTATAGCCGATGCCACAGTGCTCACAGAAGCTGGATATGTAGGTGACGATGTAGAAAGTATAATCTCTCGCCTATACCAATCTGCTGATTATGATAAAGATGCTACGGAGCGTGGTATTATTTATATAGACGAAATAGATAAGATTGCTCGCAAGAGCGATAACCCAAGTATTACTCGTGATGTGAGTGGTGAGGGTGTACAACAAGGTCTACTCAAAATACTAGAAGGTACTGTTGCCAATGTAGCTCCACAAGGAGGCAGAAAGCATCCAGACCAAAAAATGGTACAGATAGACACGAAGAATATCTTATTTATTTGTGGCGGAGCGTTTGATGGAATAGAAAAAATTATCTCACGAAGACTGCAAGCCAATTCACTTGGGTTTAAATCTAAGGGAGAAGAGTCTGTTGAGGTAGAGCAATACTTACAATATGCTATTCCTACAGATGTCAAACAATTTGGTTTAATTCCTGAGATAATTGGTCGTGTGCCAATTCTGACGGCATTAATGCCACTAGATGCCAAAGCTTTGAAATCGATACTTCTAGAACCTAAGAATGCTCTCATACGCCAGTATGAGGCTCTATTTACTATGGAAGACATAAAATTGACCATAAGCGATAGTGTGATAGACTATATTGTGGAGAAAGCGATAGAGTTTAAGCTCGGGGCTCGTGGACTACGATCTATATGCGAGGCTATATTAGCAGATTATATGTATGAAGCACCGTCAAAGGATGGAGTCAAAGAAGTAAATATTGGTATTGAAGATGCCGAGAAAATGCTTCAAAAGTTAAAATTGAACGCTGCATAGAGACAGTTTTTGTTTTCTATATGAATGGTTTGAAAGAGTTGTTCAGAGAATAAGGTTTGCACTACCCATTATTTTTACGTGCTTTGAAAGAAATATATGGGGTACATATTCAAAAAAAATGATCCAAAGGCCATTAAAGCATGGACTTTTTATGACTGGGCCAACTCGGTTTATAATCTAATTATCTCTACGGCTATCTTTCCTATTTTTTATGGTGAGGTAACAAAAACGAAGGATGCTGAAGGGAATGTTATTTCTGAAATGGTAACTTTTTTTGGTAGAGAGTTTGTGAATACGGAACTCTACTCTTACGTCTATGCGGCTTCATTTTTTCTTATCGTCTTATTGGTTCCAGTACTTTCGGGCATAGCAGATTACATGGGCACCAAAAAGCGATTTATGCAATTCTTTTGCTATCTCGGTGCTCTCGGATGTGCATCGCTATTTTATTTTGATAAAGATACCTTAGAAATAAGTATGCTCTCCGTTTTCATGGCTAGTATTGGTTTTTGGGGCAGTTTGGTGTTCTACAATTCATTCTTATTGGAAATTGCAGACAAAGATCAACACGATAAAATAAGTGCACGAGGGTTTTCTCTTGGGTATATTGGCAGTGTTTCTCTATTAGTAACCATACTCATTTTAAACGGTGTTGCGGGAATGCCAGTCAAATATGGTTTCTTGATGGTGGCAGTTTGGTGGGTTGGTTTTGCTCAATATACCTATTACTATTTACCAGGTAGCAGTCACTACGCGAAACGAGAAAAACAGCACAATATCATTTGGTATGGATATGGAGAGCTGCGAAAAGTGTGGTCAGAATTGAAGCAACACCCGAGAGTGAAGTGGTTCTTGGGGAGCTATTTTACGTATAATATGGGCGTACAGACTATCATGCTACTCGCCGTACTGTTTGCGAGCAAAGAAATAGATTGGGTTCCTGGTGGAGAATGGTGGCAAACCAAAGAAACAGGACTTATTGCGAGTATAATTATTATACAACTCATTGCTATTGCAGGGGCATATATTTTATCGAATCTCTCTGGTAAGCTAGGTAATTTGCGTACGTTAATGCTGGCAACTTTAATATGGATCATCTGCACAATAATTGCGTACTTTATCCATTTGCCTACAGAATTTTATGTCTTAGCCACTATAGTGGGTTTTGTCATGGGTGGTATACAATCACTCAGTCGAAGTACCTATTCTAAAATGCTCCCACCTACAGAAGATAACGCATCTTACTTTAGTTTCTTTGATGTGATGGAAAAAGTTGGACTTATTTTTGGTCCGTTGATGTTTGGATTGCTAGAAGGAATATTTGGCGATATGCGTAAATCTGTGTTAATGCTTATGGTATTTTTTATTGTCGGTTTCTTCTTATTAATGAAAACAAGAAGAGTAGAGCTAAAGAGTGCTTCATCGACTGTATAAATGTTAAAAAAGTATCTCGGCGATATAGCTTTTATGCAGGTACTCAACCTGCTTGTAAAACCTATATGGATACTGGTTATAGATGCAGCAGTGCAAGAAGCCTTGCCGCAAGCAGTCTACGGCAATTACTTTGCGTTATTCAATACAAGCCTGTTGTTTTTCATCGTGCTTGACCTTGGTCTTAATAGCTTTAATATTACCGAAGTAGCACAAGACAATAGAAAGATACGCTCTCTCACCGGCAGTATTATTGGTCTAAAAATATTGCTTGCCATACTCTACATTGTCATTATACTTTGTGTAGGAGCAGTGCTTGGTTATTCTGCCAAGGAGTTTGTTTTGCTTATTATACTTGGAGGGATACAGGTAGTTACGTCACTTAATCAGTTTTTTAGAAGTATAGTTGCTAGCTTACAGCATTTCAGGATAGACGGGATCTTTATGGTGTTAGACAGGGTGTTGGTTATTCTTTTCGTTGGCGTGCTGTTGTGGTCGAATATCCCACAGCTAGAGCTTACTATTTACAATTTTGCGTACGCACAACTTTTTAGTTTGTCACTTGTATTGGTGAGTCTACTCGTATTTCTGAGAGGTCATTTAGCTTACGTATCTATTTCCTTTGATTTGGATAATATTTTTCCTATCCTCAAAAAATCATGGCCATTTGCCTTACTGGTAACCCTCATGGGATTGTATACCTATATAGATGGTGTCATGATAAAAGAATTGGTAGGAGATGCAGAAGCGGGGGTATATGCTTTGGGTTACCGGTTTTATTTTGCTTTACTCATGTTTGCCTCAGTGTTTAGTGGAGTTTTACTTCCCCTATTTAGTAAAAACCTGAAAAATATCGACATCATACGTAGCATAAGTGGATTTACTTCACGATTACTACTTTTTGGCGGTATCGTTGCTTCTCTCATTGCAGTTGTTTATGCCATGGAAATACTCACATTTGTCAATCCAGATAAAGCTAATACAGACTCAGCCCAAGTGCTTGTTATTTTACTAGTGGGTTTCATTGGTTCATCGCTTACCATGGTGTATGGAGCTCTGCTTACAGCAGGTAAAGAGCTAACATGGTTAAATAGATTTGCAGCGTTTACCTTAGTTGTAAATCTCATTCTCAACAGTATTCTCATACCTCAATACAAAGCTCAAGGTGCCGCCATTGCTACTATGGTTAGTCAATTGTTGTTTGGTTTTGTTTGCCTACTTGTGAGCATTAAAAAGTATAATTTGAATATAACATTGCATTCACTTGTGACCCCGGCGGTGGGAGTGATATTTTTAGTTCTAATTATTTTATTTGGGCAACAATATGCCCAGAATATGTGCGTTCACTTTAGTATGATTGCAATCACAATTTTGTTATCTGCTTATTTATTTAAACTATATAGCGTAAATGACCTAAAGTCTTTGCTCAAGAAATAAAGGAATTATACGTAATCATTTACATTTGCCAACTTCAACCAATTTTACCGAATGAACCAAAACAAAGAGTTTGATTTTAATTTTATAGATATAGCTTCTCTGGTATGGCAGTACCGTAAGCATTTGCTTATTATCACGCTGTCTGCAGCTATCTTATCCGCTATATTTTCATCGCCATTTTTTATCACACCCAAATATGAGTCTGAGGTAATTTTTTACCCCACTACAATAAACTCTATAGGTAATGCCATGTTCACAGACTTGACCCAGCGGCAGGCAGACCCATTGGCTTTTGGTGAAGAAGAAGAAGCAGAAAATGCATTGCAGCTTCTCAACTCGTCTGCTCTACAAGGACGTATTGTGAGAAATTTTGACCTAATAAATCATTACGATATAGATACGGATGGTGGTAGCCCACATACTGATCTGGGTCGTGAGATGAAAAGCAACATTAAGTTTAGCAGAACACGACATCTCGCAGTAGCTATCAATGTGTTAGACGAAGATCCCATTAAAGCGGCAGAGATTGCTAACGGTATAGGTGCTCTATATGATAGTGTGAAGACAGAGATACAACGACAAGTATCACTGGAAGCACTTATCATTATTGAAGATGAGTTTAAAGGCAAAGAAAAAGAAGTGTTTGGTCTGCGTCAAAAACTACAAGGCTTGGGTAAAAAAGGGATTACCAATTATGAAGAGCAGTCTAGAGCAATAGCAGAAGAACTGTATAAAGTGCCGGCTAATTCTGGCACTGGTAGAAGATTGCAAGCAGTACAGGACAAGTTAGCTGAATATGCAGGTGAATTCACTTACTTGAACGAGACACTAATACTAGAGCTAGAGAGCTTGAGTAAGTTGCGTAAGCGATACGAAAAAGCTAAGGTAGATGTTGAGAAAACGCTACCGCAAAAATTTATATTAACCAGTGCCTCACCAGCGGAGAAAAAAACGTACCCGGTACGTTGGCTCATTGTGCTTCTCGTGACAGGAGCTGTAGGTTTCTTTAGTGTGTTGATTTTGCTTATTATGCAACAACTGGGCAAGCTCAATAAATAAAAACGTGGATCTGTCTTTGGACATAAAACGTTTGTATGCCAGTGTAGGAGTCTTTTTTGTCTACTGCATGGCTGCCGTCTACTTTGAGATATATATTGCCATGGCATTTCCTGCGGTTATTATAATGGGATGGATTACCATTACTAAACCGAAGTATATTTTATATTTTTTAGCATTTGCTACACCTCTATCTGTACATCTTCTTGATGAGCGATACAGTTCTGTCAATCTCAGTTTGCCTACTGAACCACTAATCATATTCCTATTCATAGGAGTATTACTTAAAATGCTCAAGAGCAAAAAACTTGTGATTCCAGAAGTAACCACGTTGTTAAGTATACTCATACTAGCAGACTTTTCGTGGATGACTATAACGGCTCTTACGAGTACCATGCCCATTATATCTGCTAAGTACATACTGATGAAAAGTTGGTATATTGGTATTTTTTACTTTTTACTTACTCGCTACTTTAGGAATGAAACTGTAGCTAAAAAGTTTATCTGGAGCTTCATAGTATCTATTTTGATACTTAGCCTGTATACCTTGATAATACATGGAAGTGGAGGCTTTAGTAGAGCATATGCATATACTGCAATGCGACCGTTTTTGCCAGATCACGGTATGTATGCAGCTTGCATCTCTTTTGTGGTTCCTGTCTTATTTATTTTTGCTATGCACGGTAGACAGATGGGTTACTCTCCGGCTTTGCGTATCGTATGTTTGGTAATGTTTCTGTTTATGGTATTGGCAGTTGCAATGTCCTTTACTCGGGCTTCTTGGCTTAGCTTGGTTATTAGCTTAACACTCTATTTTGTGTTTCTGCTAAATTTACGATTCAAACATTTGCTACTCATAGCACTGTTAGCTGTAGGCGGTATTCTGGCCAATATGGACTACCTTCTTACGGATCTTTCACGAAATAAAAACGAAAGTGATGACAACATAGAAAATCACCTGCAAAGTGTGGGTAATGTATCTAGTGACCCGAGTAATCTGGAGCGACTCAATAGATGGGGCAGCGGATTACGCATGTGGGAAGAAAAGCCAATAATGGGCTGGGGACCTGGAACGTATACGTTTCAATATGGTCAGTTTCAGTTACCACACGAGATGACTATCATTAGTACGAATGCAGGAGAGTTGGGTGGAATACATTCAGAGTACCTGCGTCCTTTGGCCGAAAGCGGTTTTCTCGGTACTATTTTTCTCGTTTTGATTGTAATAGCGGTGTTTAGCATTGCTTTTAAGCATCAGCGGGTTTTGAGCGGTGGTACACGTTACCTCAGTATGGCGGTCTTCCTCGGGCTTGTCACCTATTTTGCACATGGTGTGCTAAACAACTATACCGAGTTTGACAAAATAGCAGTACCCTTGTATAGCTTCATGGCAGTACTTACGGCCATAGAAATCAATCTACGCCATGCTAAAAAAGATAGCCAAGAATAAACTCGGATTATTTGGGTTAGTGTTCATAGCACTATTGGTCTTGCTGTCCATATTGGGCTACCTCATTACACCAGATGCAACTCCCAAAGCCAATGACATACATCTTGAAATTGCCTTGCAGAAACCAGGTTTTTCGGTAGACATGCTCCGCAAAAGTGAAAAGAAAGATAGAAACAGTGTTTCTTTGTTTACTAAGCTGGTAAGCGGCGAAGAGACTTCATATGAGCTAGTTCCTGTAGCGGAAGTGCGAGGAGATAGCTTTGCCGTTTTTTCTAAAAACGGCTTGTTACTTTGGAAAGTAGCCTCAAAATCACTAGTGGATTCAGACATTTCGCATAAGACTTTTTGGCTTGGAACAGACCGCTATGGCCGCGATGTTCTTAGTAGGGTGATCATAGGAGCGAGGGTTTCACTTTTAGTTGGTTTTATGTCTGTACTTCTTACATTGCTCATAGGGACTACTTTGGGCTTGCTCAGCGGCTACTATGGCGGTTGGGTAGACAGTGTCATACTGTGGCTTATTAATGTAGTGTGGAGTCTCCCAAGCCTACTCATAGCTATAGCCATTAGTTTTGCTTTTCAAGAAAAAGGACTGTATCAAGTGTTCTTAGCTATAGGCCTTAGTATGTGGGTAGAGCTTGCACGCATCGTTCGTGGTCAGGTATTGCAAATCAAAGAGATGGATTACATTCAAGCTGCCAAGGTGTTGGGGTTTGGGAATATCCGAATACTGTTTAAGCACATTTTGCCCAATATAATGGCACCTATTATCGTGGTCTGTGCGGCAAACTTTGCCAGTGCAATTTTGCTAGAAGCGGGTCTTAGTTTCTTAGGTCTTGGTGTACAAGCACCTATGCCTAGCTGGGGCAGTATGATTAAAGAGCACTACAACTATATTGTATTTGATGCAGCATACCTTGCTATTATACCAGGCGTATGCATTATGCTACTTGTTATGTCCTTCAATTTTCTGGGCAATGCTCTCAGAGATGCATTGGATGTGAATATGAAGTAGAGGCAAATGCACTTCCACTCTTGATGTACCTGTTAACGCACTATATTCACTTTCTTGTAGTAAACTGCTTCAGGTGTTCTTAACGTAAGGATATATGAACCAATGGAGTATATAGAAGAGTCGAACGTAATAGCCTGCTTACCAGATGAAAGATTACCGGTGTAGAGTACACCTAGTTCTCTACCGCTAAGATCCGTCAATTGTAGGCTCACTGCATTCGTGGTGGGGTTAGTGAACGATATGTTTGCTTTGCCAAATGCAGGGTTTGGAAGGACTTGTAGTTTGATGGAATTAGCGTCTGCTCTGTATATACTGTTTGTGCTACTATTTTTTATCGTAAAATCTGCTACTAGCGGTAAGTGGTCTGAAGCTATTAGTACATCACTTGATTGTAGACCATATTGAGTAAGTTCAAATGAAGACATTCCAGGGGTAAATAGTGAGTATGTATTGTCTAACTCTAAGTTAGAACCGCTATAGAGTACGTAATCCAGTCTTCCTGGACTGAAAGCACTGCTTTCTGAATACCAAGAGTAGGAGAATGGTACGCCAGTAGTGTAAGGCTTACTGTCTATTAAGTTGCTGCCATCCCAGTCAGGTGTAAAGTCTGGACCGTACAATGCTTCATCGGATATATCTCCAGAGAGCAGCGTTTGTAGTTGTGCTCCATCACCCACAAAATTCATATCGCCTACTATCATTATGAGTGCTCCTTCTTCTAAAGGAATAGGACCTTTTCTCTCTTTTGCTTCTCGTATAAATTGCATGATTTGGTCTACCTCTGTTTGTCTTCCAGCGTCATTGGTACAACAAGGTGGGTGTGCTACTACGAGTAGCATGTCTTTTTCTGTATCGGGCAAGTCAATCAGAAATGCAGCATTCCCAGAACTGTTTGCTCCTGCTATAGGTGCACTTTTGGTGATAGGATATCTACTTATTGCGTGGCAGTCTGGCTCCGCACCTGCATAGTACCATTGTTCGTTTGCTGCCGATGGCAACATGGACTCTACTTGTGCTGCTACTTGCTGCGAAGTGTTGTCATATATTTCTTGAAAACCAATGATATCAGGCTGAATTGCTTGCAGTGCTCTGGTGTATGATGGAAGTCTATTTTCCGTAAAAAAACCGTCTCGCTCTACGTTGTATGACAAGATACGGATATCAGATTTAGCCGGTTTGTTAAAAGAGTAACTTGGAAGGGGCAATTGTTGACCTTCTGACATGGTGTATGTGATTCCACCGATCGCAGATGGTGCTAAGTCTCCGTTAGAAGCATTATCTTTGAACAATGCTTTGATAGTACTGCCCATGGTGACATCGATACCGTCAGGGCTAAAGGTGCGTTTAATAGCAATCTCAAATCGATCAGAAGAAGTAGTAGGAGCTGTTATCATGCCTATATCTGCGTGGCGAATACGAGCTCCATTGTACGAACCAGAGCGATCTCCAAAAGTATAGATAAGCTCAGCACCGATTCCGTTAATTGAAGAACCTGTATTGGTGTTGTTGTCTATATCAATATATATCGCGACGTCATTATTGTCTTGTAGATTGATTGTGTTTCCTACTTCTACCGAGAAGAATACAAAGTTTCTGTCATTATATACCTGTATTTTTCCAAAATCTACCCCCGAGCCACCTCCATCTCCAGAAGCATCGTTATGCAGCACTGGTTGAGTTGCCCAGTCTTCAAAAAATCCATCTACAAGTATGCGGCTCTGAGCATTTAAGCAAAAAGAGAATAAAAGGAAAGATATAACGGTAAGGGTAAGCTGTTTTAAAGTGTTGATTTGAAATGTCATTCGAATGGCAAATTTAAGGGAATACAGTGGATTTTATTCTCCTTTAAAGCATTCTGAATTAGCGTACATTTAGTCGGATACCAAAGTATCGTCTAATTGATTAAGTGCCAAACAATATTGTCATGAGGGCAGTTATTATTTTTATCATGAGTCAATCCTCAAGAGATTATAAACTCTAGAATAGAACTTTTTGTTTTACCCAATTTTTATCCCTTCTCCCAGGAACTTTGGATCTTTACCAAAAAGCAGGTCAAGAAACATCTTGGTGCGAGCAAGGTACTCCCGTATGTAGGTTTTGGCACCGTATCGTTTGCTTACACTTTTAGCATTAAAGCCTTCAGCAGTCATATCATTGGCTGTAGCTATATAGAGTGCTCGCTCATTGTGAAACTGTTGGGAGATTACAAGTATATCACGCTCACTAAATACCTTCTTACATCGTACAATTGAATCTAATGTCCTAAAACCTGCGTAGTCTAAATAGATGACGGTTTCTGGGATACCTGCTGCTATTAGGTCCTCTTTCATATTGGTGGGTTCGTCATATCCTTTGCGACTATTGTCTCCGCTTATTAGGATGTATTTTATTTTGCCAGCTTTGTAGAGTGCTATGGTAGCGTCTATGCGGTATTTGTAGAAAAGATTGATGTGTCTGTTCCTAAGAAATTTTCCTGTTCCTAGTAATAGACCTACTTTTTTTGCTGGGGTATCTTTGATGCTGTCGTGTACGAGGTTTCTTGCACTGCGGTTTACCGCATAGTTAGCAAGTAATACAGCCGAAAGAATGCTTGTTCCAAGTAGAAAAAAACGTTTGGTCCATCTCCAAATCATAGGTCAATTTCACCTTTGAATACCCGCACTGCTGGTCCGCAGAGGTATATGTTTTCAAAGGTCTTTTGTTTCTTCTCGAAGGTTACTGTAAGCGGCCCTCCCTTTGTTTGGATTTTTTGTGAAACCTTTTTTAGCGTACTTTCTTTTTCTAAGTAGTGTGCTATGGCAGCTGCTGTTACTCCTGTGCCGCAACTCAGTGTTTCGTTTTCAACACCACGCTCATAGGTTCGTATGTAGAGTATGCCGTTACGGGCTTCAAGGTAATTGACGTTTATTCCTGTTTCGCTAAAGGTTTTGTTATATCGAATAGCGTGTGCTGCTGTTATCAGATCTAGTTCATCTATTTCTTCTGTGTAGGCAATGTAGTGTGGAGATCCAGTATTTAGGATGTATCCTCCGTCTTCTACCAATACCATGTCTACATCATGCATTTGCAAGCGAACTTCTTCACCTTCTATTATGGCGGTATGTTCACCGTCATTCGAGTTGAATAGGCATTTGTCTTCTGTCCAGCCAAGATATTTTGCGTGCATTACGGCACATCTACTACCATTTCCGCAGAAGCTCTCTGTGCCATCTGCGTTATAGTACATCATATCAAAATCTACGGATTCACTTTTCTTCAGTACGATAAGGCCATCTGCACCTATGCCATATTTGCGATCGCAAAGTTGAATAATTTGCTCAGTAGACACTTGATATATATCACTGGTAATAATAAAATCATTTCCAGTTCCTTGATATTTATAAAATATTATTTTTTTACTCATTGAGTACTTTTAGTAGGGTAGGGTTGGTTACTTGTATTAGGCGGTTGTGTTTAGTATTTTTTTCTAAAAAATACTGTTCGCTATTTAGTTTTAGGTACAGTCTGTTATCTAGTTCTACAAACCGAAGAGATTTTAGTTGGTTTACACCGTATAGTTTTACCTGTGTGCCGTCGTATTGATAGCCTTTGTAGTTTACTACGCTCTGCCAATATTCTACCATGATGCTACGAGTCACTGTGCTTCTTGATCGGGAAGAATTATCCTCAGCTTCTTTTTTATTTTTCGCTTTTCTCTCTTTACGACTTAGCTTGTTATTAGATTGAATCGTTACTTCTCCTACGTTTGTAGTTCTATCTAGAGGGTTCAAGGCTGCAGCATACACTGGGTAAGACTTCTTGCCAAGCAGTTCATCACTACGTACGATTAGGTCAATATCTTTGGTTGTTGTTTTTCCTAGTTTAGAAGAAGTTCCTGCGAGTTTAGTTGGCTTTTTATTTATGTCATATCGGTCTGCCTTGTCTGCTATATCATCTTCAAAATCTAATCCTATAGATTCTTCTATCGTATCCATTCCGCTCATATCTAGATGGTCGTCTTCTATTGACTCTACTTCAGGCTCTAATTCCAATATAGGTGCAGACTCCACTCTAGCAAAAGTTTGCGTATCTACTTGTGTAGTCTCTCGGTATATTGTTTCTGCACTTTCTAAAATAGTATCGGGTGCGTTATCGCGTGCCACCATAAGTGGTTTTTTTTGCTCTTCTTGTGCAGTATTGTTGTTTTTTTTATGTGATATAGGTGCTAGTGTGAAAATCACAATAGCTAGGATAGCTATTACTGCAGCAGAAGCAAGAGCACCTCTCATTTTTGGATACGGAATTGCTCTTGTCTTGTTTACTTCGCTGGTTATAAATGACTTTAATTCCTTTTCTTTTGCTGTCTCTACCGCTTTTATTATACTTCTTTGAGTGACAACAGCTTCTCGTAAAGAGGCATCATTCCTTAAATCAATTTTAAATTTATCCAATGCACGACCAGTTAGCTTACCACTTAGATAGCTATTTATTATGTGGTATGTTTCTTCGTTCACACTCACAGTAGATCCTCTTTTTTATACTGGCTTATCACGGTGGCTTGCAGTTTTTTAAAGCATTGATATTTCTTACTTTTTACTGTGTTAGCATTGGCATAGTTCAATTTCTCTGCAATTAGTTTTGTGCTAAATCCATCAAAGTAAAAGTAGGAAAGTAGCCTACGACAGTTATCGTCCATTTGTTCTACAAGAGAAACAATAATATTCTGGTCCATATCCAAATGCATCTCATCTTTACCATGTTCTAGGTGGTTATCTTCATCTACCAGTTTAAATTTTGTGCGTTTTTTTAGTTCCTTGAACCACAGATTCTTGGCTATAGCCATAATATATGTGCTGAGTTTACTCTGTAGCAAGAAGTTTGGCTTATTGGTGTTTTTCCAAACAGCGATGACCGTATCTTGCAGTATGTCATCTACTGCATTCTCGTCGCCACTGTTTTTCAGAACAAAGTTTTTTACCATCGTATAATGCTGTTTGTATAGGTATACGAGCATCTGCTCATCTCCTTGTTTCATATTATCCAGCACAGTATGATCTGCTATCTTACCTATGCCAAACATTTTGTAGATGGTTAATACCCGTTAATCGATAAAGGTAAATGGTGGATAACGAAAGCGTTGCTTCAGCCGTTGAGTAAAGATACAGTATGTGTGCAAATGGGTTGATGTAGCAAACTTAATGAATATTATTTGTCTTTGTTAATGCCATTTTAGTTATTCTTGGAATAAGAATTGTACAGCGTACAACGTATTATAATTGAAAAAAACATGAATATTAAAAAAGCATTAGGAATTTTAGGCATTGCCATCCTTGGAGGTTTGGTAGCCTTGGGAGTAAATCGTTTATTTACAAGTAATGATACTCCAGCAAGTTTTACGCAGCATGAGACTGCAAAGTTTACATTAGCTGAAAAATTGGCAGATGTGCCAGATGTAGATTTTGTTTCAGTGGCAGGCGTGAGTACGCCGGCAGTAGTACACATTAAGAGTATAATGCAGAGTGCTCCTAGTCGTGGGCAAGGGCAAAACCCGTTCGAAGATTTTTTTGGACCAGATTTTAGACAACAACAACGTGGTCCTCAGCAGAGTACAGGTTCCGGTGTTATCATTAACAAAAGCGGGTACATAGTAACCAACAATCATGTTGTAGATAATGCTACCAAAGTAGAGGTTGTACTGGACGATAAACGCACATATGTGGCTGAAATAATGGGTGTAGATCCAGAGACAGACTTGGCTCTACTCAAGATTGAGGAAGACAATTTGCCCTATCTCAACCTAGGGAATAGTGATGAACTAAAAGTAGGAGAGTGGGTGGTTGCAGTGGGTAATCCGTTTAATCTTACAAGTACGGTCACCGCAGGTATAGTGAGTGCCAAAGGAAGGAGTATCAATCTGTTGCGTCAGCGTGGTGGAGAGTATGCAGTAGAAAATTTCATACAAACAGATGCTGCAGTAAATCCGGGCAATAGCGGCGGTGCTTTGGTGAACACCAGTGGTGAGTTAATAGGCATTAATACGGCTATTGCTTCTCAGACGGGTTCTTACTCGGGATATTCTTTTGCTATTCCAATCAACTTAGCCAAGAAAATAATTGCAGACTTAAAAGATTATGGTGAAGTAAAAAGAGCAATACTGGGTGTGCGTATACAAGATATTACGCAAGAGTTGGCAGATGAGAAAGGTCTGAAGGACCTTACAGGTGTATATATTCCGGCGGTAATTGAAGGTGGTAGTGCAGACAAGGCTGGTATAAAAAAGGGCGATGTCATTCTCAAAATAAATGGAGTTACGGTGAATAAGTCCTCGGGTCTTCAGGAGCAAATAAGTAAGTATCATCCCGGTGATAAAATAGAAATATCAATCATACGAGAAGGTAAAGATAAGGTGATAACCGCTACTTTATTATCCAAAAAAGGTGAAAATGAGATAGCTAAGGAAGTGGATCGCGAAGAGTTGAAAGTACTTGGTGCTGAGATTGAAAACTTGAGTAGAGATGAGCGTTTGGAATTAAAAATTAAGCATGGAGTGAAGATAACTCGACTCGGTAACGGTCAGATGAAGAGTAAAGGAATACCAACGGGCTTTGTAATAACACATATAGACAAAACCCCAATGTATACTACCCAAGATGTAAAGAACGCTTTGAAAGATAAATCTGGTTCTATACTTATAGATGGTGTAACTGCAGATGGAGAAAAAGAAGCCTACGCTATCCGATTGGACTAGTGTTGCGTTTTTATTAGTATTGATTTAAGATTCTCCTTGCTTACTAAAGCAAGGGAAATCTTTGTTCTTGGGCTATTTCAGGAGCAGTTTGTTTAGGTTTTAATGAAGTGAATATACTTTGACGTTTATTATTTTACCCTCTAACGACAATTTAGGTGCCTGATTAGAGTAAGCTATACCTCAAAACCGTTCCAGGTTTCGAACTTCCATATCTCGAGAATTTGGTCTAGGTGTAAGGTGTATGGAGCATAGGCACTATTAGTGCTTACTAGTGTGAGGCTCTGTTCGCTTTTTATCTTGTTATAGAGGCGTTTGAAAACGATTCCTTCGTCCTTGGTTACTATGATATAATTGTCTCCATCTTTTATGTCGTGCCAGTCTTGCAGGTAGCTAGCTGTTACCCACGACCCTTCGCTCACAGGAGGCATACTGTCTCCCTTTATCTGAAAACTACGGTACGTTCTGTTTTTGGGTAAAAACGGTAGCTTAAATTTAGGTAAGTCTTTAATGAATTCAGGGTCGGAGTATCCTCCAGTATATCCAGCTTGAGCTTTCATACTTACTATCTCTATGTTTTCCTCTTCATTGGCATCTACACTTACGGTGAGTAGACGTAGTTTTCTGCCGCGTATGTCTGCCTCACTTCCTTTTAGTATTTGTGTGAGTTTAAAATGGGTTAATTTGCTCAAATCATGGCGAACAAGACCATCTAAAGTTACATTAAAATAGTCTGCAATGTCTATCTGAATATCAAAAGGTGGTTGAACTCCTCGTTCGTAACTATTTAATTTTGAGCGTGTAAGGTCTAGTGAATCAGCTAAGTCTTGTTGAGACAGTCCTTTCTGAGTACGTAGCAGTTTAATGTTTTTATCAAAATACATATTGGGTGCAAATATAGATTAAAAAATTATCTTTAATAGGATAATAATATTGTCATTCGTTAAATAATTGCAAATATTTTTTGATGCGTAATGAAAAGAAAGTGGGTGCTATTGATAGGTCGTTGATTTACTGTGCATTAAAATATAGAATAAGTATGGTAAATTATTTGTTGGCATGTTGATTAACCCTTTAATTATCAATACTTTTGCAAGCAACCACAAATAAGCACGATTAGGAGCAATCCACATGGGAATATTTAATTTTTTTACGCAAGAGTTAGCTATAGATTTAGGTACGGCAAACACACTTATAATTTATAAAGATAAACTGGTAGTAGATGAGCCTTCTATTATAGCTATAAACAGGACTAATAAAGAGGTTCTTGCTATTGGTTCTGAGGCCCAGAAAATGCATGGTAAGACGCACGAAGATATCAAGACAATTCGTCCATTAAAAGATGGTGTAATTGCAGATTTTGAAGCGGCCGAGCAAATGATAAGTGGTTTTATAAAAATGATAAATACCAAAGGGACATTTGGTACACCACAATTGCGTATGGTCATATGCATACCGAGTGGTATAACACAAGTAGAAAAACGTGCTGTAAAAGAAAGTGCAGAGCGTAGCGGAGGTAAAGAAGTGTACATGATTCCAGAGCCAATGGCAGCAGCTATCGGCATAGGCATAGATGTTACAGAGCCTATGGGGAATATGATTATTGATATAGGAGGGGGTACTACAGAGATTGCTGTAATTGCACTTTCGGGTATTGTGTCTGATGAGTCTATACGCGTAGCTGGAGATGATTTTACGACAGATATTATAGAGTACATGCGAAGACAACATAATCTTATGATAGGTGAGCGTACGGCAGAATACATCAAGGTGGAAGTAGGAGCGGCGTTGCCAGATCTTGAGAACCCACCAGAAGATTATCCGGTAAATGGAAGAGACCTAATGACAGGTATTCCCAAACAGATAATGGTTTCTTACTCTGAGATAGCACTTGCCCTTGATAAGTCTATTTCTAAAATAGAAGAAGCTGTTATGAAAGCACTAGAGCTTACCCCTCCAGAGCTTTCAGCGGATATATATCAAACAGGATTATACCTAACCGGTGGTGGTGCATTGCTAAGAGGGTTAGACAGACGTATTAGTAGCAAAACAAAACTACCTGTATATGTTGCAGAAGATCCGCTTAGAGCTGTTGTAAGAGGTACAGCTATTGCCCTTAGAGACACTAAAACCTACAAAACTATACTGTCGTCTAGCTAATGCAACGCCTGCTTGCGTTCATAGAGCACAACGTACACATCATACTATTTGTAGTGTTGCAAGTGGTATGTGGGTTCCTTATGTTCTATCTTAACCCCTATCAGCAAGCAACGTTTACGCACAGTGCAGCTACAGTTACGGCCTCTGCAAATCAGCTTACTGCAAACGTCACAGGGTATCTAGACCTGAAAGATCAGAACATAAAATTACAAGATCAAGTTGCTGACCAGTTTCGCAATTCACCCGAAGCAGTATTTCATTTCTTAGAGGATACCCTTACTATAAAAGATTCTAATCGAGTGGCTTTATTTGATATAGTGCCTGTTCAGGTGGTTTACAATACAGCAAATAAAGGAGAGAATGTATTTGTTATAAACAAAGGGAGTAATCATGGTATAAAACGAAATATGGGCGTAATATCATCAGAAGGTGTAGCGGGTATAGTCTTGACAACAAGTGCTAGATATAGTTCGGTAATGTCACTACTCAATCTCAACTTTAGCCTTACACCCAACATTAATGGAATAGATTATTATATCCCCATAAAATGGGAAAATAAGCATGTAAATATTTTGCGTATAAAAGGTATTAATAAACTAGAGGAAATAGCTGTAGGAGATAGGGTGAAAACAGGTAGCTCAACTGCTTTGTTTCCTAAGGGAATTCATATAGGAAAAGTTGCTAGGATTACAACTAAGCAGTCTAGTCAGTACTTTGATTTAGAGATAGAAACCGCGACTGATTTTAGGAAACTAAACTATGCTTATGTGGTGATTAATAAGGATATTAAATCAATAAAGGCACTCTTAGAAAATGTGGATTAGGGTAGTATACTGGATGCTTATCCTAGCTTTTCAAGTACTGGTGCTCAACCATCTTGACTTTTCATCCTTTGTGATACCTCAAGTATTCATCATCTTACTTATTTCTATGCCTTTAGGGTGGAGCAAGATGAAACAAGTAAGTGCTGCTTTTGGACTAGGGCTTCTAGCAGATTTGTTTGTAAGTGCTCCGGGAATACATGCCTCAGCTTGTTTGTGGCTCGTATTGTTGCGTATTGGAATACTCAATACCCAAGATATAAAACAACAAATAGCAAGTAAAATGGACTACGACGTCAAGTCTGTGGGCCTTAATTCGTTCTTATATTCCTCCGTTATTCTCGTATTCTTTTATCATTTTTATATTTTTTGGATTCAAAATATCGGCTCCTTGCAATGGAGCAATTATGTGTTGACCTCAATGATTAGTTCTTTGCTAGCCATTACGCTTATTGGGGTATTGCAGTATTTGACTTTTCAACACAGATCATGAATAAGTTGCGATCAAACTACATTTATTTCGGAGTTGTGCTTATTGGGCTTGTCTATATTATTCGCCTCTTACAGATACAGGTATTGGATGATAAATATGTAAACATAGCTGAAAGAATATCGCTCAGAAAACAAACAGTGTACCCACAACGGGGTCTTATCTTTGATAGGAATAAAAAACTCATTGTATACAACGATCCAGTGTATGATCTCATGGTATCTGTACCTATTAGACTAAAGGGAATAGATACTGCAGCATTTTGTCAACTCTTACAGATAGAAAGAAAGGAATTTGATACACGTCTAGCTAAAGCCAAAAGAGCATCTTACCGTGGTAAGTCCGTTTTTAAAAAGAATGTGGCTAACCTGCTGTACGCACGTGTACAGGAAAGACTATTTGAGTTTAATGGTTTCTTTTTTGAGATCCGACAAGATAGAAACTACAAATACAACAGTGCAGCTCATCTATTAGGATATTTAGGAGAGGTTAATAGAAAACAACTCAAGGCACAGTCTGAAGTATATTATGAACAAGGAGATTTTAATGGCAAAAAAGGTGTAGAACGTTTTTATGAAAAAGAGCTCAGAGGTGTTAAGGGGGAGGAGTATTTCTATGTAGATAAGTTTGGAGTAAGCCGTGGTTCATACAAGGAAGGAAAATTAGACAAAGAAGCAATAGATGGCAATAATTTACTCTTGAGTATAGATATAGCGTTACAGCAATACGGTGAGAAATTATTGGATAACAAAATGGGTAGCGTCGTAGCTATAGAACCTCAAACAGGGGAGGTGCTAGCTCTCATTTCTAGTCCATTTTATAATCCCACAAAGTTTAATATTCAGAATAGAGGAAAGTTCTATAATATGGCCATCAATGATCCTACGAAGCCTATTTTTAATAGAGCCGTAAGTGCTCCATATCCTCCGGGAAGTACATTTAAACCGGTGATGGCATTGTTAGGAATAGAAGATGGAGCCATAACTAAAAATACGCATTTTGGTTGCCAAGGGTACTATAGACTGGGTAGAAGAATAATAAAATGTCATGGTCATACATTTAGCACGAGTCTACAGAGAAGTATAGCGAGTAGTTGCAATACATATTATTGTAATACATTTAAAAATATGATGCAGCTAGAGAAGTATGAGAATACAGAAGCGGCATACAACAGTTGGCAAACCTACTTAAGTAGTTTTGGTCTCGGGAAGAAACTTGGTATAGACATAAGTGGAGAATACAGGGGTTGGTTGAAAGATGCTGCATTTTATGATAAAATGCACGGTGCAGGCCGTTGGAATTATGCTCGTATCATTTCTCTCTCTTTTGGTCAGGGTGAGCTAGGGCTCACTCCGCTACAAATAGCCAATATTGCTGCTTCTATAGCCAATAGAGGCTACTATTATACACCACACGTTGTGCGTCAGCTAGAAAACATGGAAAGTATTCCTGAGAAGTATTTGGTAAAGAATTATACCATGATATCTCCCGATAATTTTGGTCCAGTGATAGAGGGTATGCAAGAGGTTACCATTTCAGGTACAGCCTCCCACATTGCCATTCCCGGGATTAATATAGCAGGTAAAACAGGTACGGTACAAAACCCGCATGGTAAAAATCACTCTGCATACATGGCCTTTGCTCCAGTTGATAATCCAAAAATAGCGATTGCAGTTGTGGTAGAAGAAGCCGGATATGGTTCTACTTGGGCAGCACCCATTGCTCATCTTATGATAGAGCGGTACTTGATGGGCGATAGCATTGGACCAAGTGCTAGGGTATATCTGGAGAATAAAATGATAGACAGTGATCTGATACCATACAAGTATAAGGGCCTCAGGAACAAATCATTATATGGAGAGTAAAAGTAGAATTGATACCATAAGCCTCGTTCTCTTTGTGGTTATAGCAGCAGTCGGCGTCGCAAGTGTTTATTCTGCTACTTATGAGTTAGGAGCAGAATCTATATTGGAAGGTAGAAGTGGCAAGCAGCTTATGTGGTTTGGTGTTTCTGCAGCCATTGGCGTAATTATTTTCTTACTAAATGCCAACTTTTTTGAGCTTTTTAGTATGTACTTCTATGTCGCACTTATGTTGCTCTTAGTAGTGGTTCTCGGTATCGGTTCAGATATTAATGGAGCACGTTCTTGGATCAAAATAGGTTCGATAAGTATACAGCCTTCCGAGTTTGCTAAATATGGTACTGCCTTTGCAGTAGCTACTTTGCTTAGTAATATTGATTTTTCTTGGAATAGGGGTAAAGACCTCATCAAAATTGCAACTGTTATACTTATTCCAATGGGGCTCATAGTTCTACAAGGAGATACAGGATCTGCATTAGTCTTTCTTAGTTTCTTTTTGGTGTTTTATCGTGAAGGACTCACGCCAACCATCTTAGTTATTGGTCTTGTGGCTATTCTTGTTTTCGTGCTTACGCTAGTGTTTACATCCCTATACTTCAGTTGTGGGACAGCTGTATTGTTCCTTATTTTTCATGCATTTACCTATAGTAATAAAAAACTGCTGGTACCAAGCTTGAAAATTTTAGGAATTGTAGTATTGTTTAGCTTAAGCGTACAGTTTTTGTTTGATAATGTGCTGCAAAAACATCAGCAAAAACGTATTCAAGTTACATTAAACTTAATAGAAGACAATCAAGGAGCAGGATACAACGTAAACCAAAGTAAAATAGCAATTGGTTCAGGTGGAGCATCTGGAAAAGGTTTTTTGAATGGTTCTCATACAAAAGGCAATTTTATCCCTGAGCAAGAGACAGACTTTATCTTTTGTACTATTGGTGAAGAAGGTGGATGGATATATAGCTCACTGACTATTGGTTTATTTATGGCCTTTATTCTCAGACTATATCATTTAGGCAATAGAGCCAAGAAAAAGTTTAAGCGAATATTTATATCCTCGCTAGCATCTATTATTTTCTTTCATGTTCTGGTGAATGTGGGAATGACCATAGGTCTTATGCCTGTTATAGGTATACCGTTGCCACTCATTTCTTATGGAGGCTCGTCTGTATTGGCCTTTTGTATTTTTATTCTAACAGCACTTAAAATGGACGCCTCTAGAGACGGAGATTTAGTATCAGCATACGCATGACAAAAGTACATCAACTCACATACGGTCCCTTTGGAGAAAACACCTATCTCATTGTAGATCAAAATAATAATGCTTTGGTTATTGATCCGGGGATGTATTACCCGGAGGAAAATGCTAGAATATTTGAGTATCTCAATGCTCAACAGATAAAACCAACTCGACTTGTACTTACACACGCTCATTTAGATCATGTCTTTGGAGTAAATTGGTTTCACACCCATCATAATCTAACGCCAGAAGTACATATAGCTGAGAAGATGGTGTATGATAGTGCACAAGCAGTAGCTATGCAGTATGGTCTTAGTATGGAGCCTTTGGTTCCTCCAAAGGTTGGCTTGGTAGAAGGAGAGGCAATAGTGTTTGGTGGTGCTACATTCAAAATCCTGTTTGTACCAGGGCATTCGCCTGGGAGCGTTTGTTTTTACAATGAAAAAGAGAAATACGTTATAGGTGGAGATGTTCTCTTTCAAGGAAGTATTGGTAGAACAGATTTGCCCGGAGGAGATTTTGATACACTCATTAGGAGCATACGAACGCAATTATTTGCTTTGCCAGATGATGTGGTAGTCTATAGCGGTCATGGACCACTTACTACTATTGGCCAAGAAAAGATAAGTAACCCTTTTTTACACAATTAATCAGCATCTACTTCGTAGAAATAAAAAAAGACCAATCATTTGATTGGTCTTTTTTAGATTAAGATCTTTGTAATTTACTTCTGATTTTTGAATGCATCTATGTCAAACAAAAGGCTGAAACGGATAGTGTTTTGTAGCGGATGTCTGTTGGTGAATGGTTGCAAATAAGCTGCATCAATTTGGAACACCTTATATTTTAGACCAGCACCAAATGTAGCGTACTTACGTGCTCCTTTCGTTTCTGCCTCGTGAAAGTATCCTGCTCTAAGAGCGAATTGCTTGGCATACCAATACTCAGCACCTACAGATATAGTAAATTCTCTAAGTTCCTCTCCGAAACCTCCTGGAGCATCTCCAAAAGAAGAAAGCACTCCATTTAGTACGGGTCCATCATTTATTACTCTACCTGTTATTATATCATTGTTATCTCCGTCTTGAACTCGATTACCATTACTGTCTAATTGGAAAGTATACTGAGGAGTAGGGACTAAAAGCTTGTTGAAATCAACTCCAAACCCTATTTCATTGTATTCATCCACTTGTGTTTTCCAAAAAGTACCTAACCGCAGGTTTACAGGAATAAAATCTCCCTTAGCTTCAGTGGTATTGGTATATGTTATTTTATTTCCAATGTTGCTTATGTTTCCCCCTATGGTGAAGTCAAAATCTTTGCCTCCTATTTTGGTGTTATTCATATAGGTCATAGAAATATCTCCCGCACCAGCGAGTCCAGCCTTAATTTCTGCAGCACTTATTCCTGCACTACCTCTTGCCAGGTTAGAGTAGATAAACCTCAACGCTATACCGAGTGATAGATTATTCGAAAGTTTACGAGCATATGCACCATCCACAGCAAATTCTACTGGCTCAGCTACACCTTGTGGAGTACCTACAGCATCTGTAAATTGTATCTCGCCAAGAGTGAAATAACGCAACGAAGCTGCAACTGTACTTTTGTCATCTATTCGTTTATAACCACTCATATAGTAGAACCATATGTCTGGTACCAGTGAGCGTAGCCAAGGAGCAGCAGATATAGATAGTCCTGCATCATCTTCTATAAATGCGAGTTTAGAAGGATTCCAATGAATAGAGTTTGCATCTGCAGATGTTGCCACTCCTAAATCTCCCATTGCGGCAGCTCTAGAGTCAGGCGATATAAGTAGAAATGGAGCTGCAGTGGTTATAACGTTACGCTGTCCGAGCAAGTCTTTATTGGTATTTACCGTTTGAGCATTTACTATGTTTAGTGTGCAAATCGCTGCTAATAGAACTAGATACTTTTTCAATGTTTTTAGGTTTAAGAGCAAATGTATGATTAATTTTTTTTGGATCACTTTATGATATAAAGTTTTTCTGTTTTTGATTCGGTGGTGCCGTCTTCAGCTTTTACACTGAGGGAATATAAATATACACCACGGCCTATAGGATCACCGTAATCATCACGGCCGTCCCATGCAATAGATTGAGAGTGAGCAGGAGCATTTGGTATGTCCTGCGTTATGTTTTTTATGACCCTTCCGGTTACACTCATTATGCTTAGGTTTACAACTAAGCTTTGTCCAGATTTATTGTGGTCAAAGTGAAAGTTTGTGTACGAAGTAAAAGGATTTGGGTAGTTAAGTAGATTGTTTACCTGAATACCCTCGACATCTGCTACTTCAAATTCGGTGTAAGCTTCTGCAGAGTTATTATACACATCCCATACTTTCAGGCTTAGCGTATGTCTTCCTGTTGGTAATTCTTCAAAAGGATATTCTATTCTACCTGCTTGGTAACTATTTAGATCAGGTTTGTAGTAGTCATTGAGGACGATAGTCTTTTCAGCGTCCGTACCTTTATCCAGTATGGCTATCATTTCTCGTCCTATACCACTGCCTATAGTATTTACACCATTACTATCACTCAATCGAGCAATCAAGAGCGGAGTGAAAGATGTTGCACCTCCAAATACCCATGACTCATCGTCAATAAATAGTTCCAGTTCGTCAAACTTTGTATCTATAAGGCTACTATCAGATGTGCCACCTACGAAATAGTTGAGCTCTGTGCCTCCAGCGTGCTCTAGCCCGTCTGCTGCGTAATACGATAGTTTGCCATATCCTATGTTGTAGGCAATATCCTTTGGCACTACAAACTGGAATTTAAATTTACCATTGACAGCACTTACTGTCCCTTTATATATTATCCTGTTCTGTTCTTGAAACTCAATTGGATAACTGTATGGATCATTGCCAAAGGTCTTATATGTTGACGGCTTATCATAAAAAGTGGGGAAGACTTCTCCATTAAAATCAGTAACTACTTGATTTGATTTGTCCCGAATTTCTCCTTCTATAGTGACAAGTTCTAGCGCATTGAGCGTATCGTGCAATTCACTATTGGTATCAGTGAATAGCCCAACGGGTACATTGTTGATAGCTGAAGTCACAACTTTATGCTCTGGATATAACAGACGCATTGCAGGATCTGCCAGTAGTATAAAACATCGCTTATTGGTGCTTTCTCTATCGTCTGCATTTCGCATCGCTTTGTATGCATCTCCTAGTGTTGGTAATTTACTATTTTGAGCACGCAACAGATTTCCGTTTACCAGTTGGGTATTTAGTTGTGTATTTTGGCCTATGTATACCACGCGAGTGGTAGCGAGCATGCCCACAGCACCTCCATTAGGATTCAGAAGCATTAGTTCTCCTGGAGACTCAATTTCTAGATTATCTATTTTTGCTAGTTCACAACTTGCTGTTATATAGAAAGATAACTTGTCATAATTATCCCAAGCCATTATTTCTGGTCGAGTGACTACACGCTCGTGAGCCATTCCGTTTTCGCCACCGTGGCCTACATAGTTAAATATGAGTGTACCCTGATTACTTATCATGTTGGTCACTTCTTCGTTTACTTGAGGATATTTATTTCCGCTACCAAAAGAAACTTGCTCATAAGCATCCATCCATATTTTTTTGATGTTGTACTCAGGACTTTCATATGCGATAGCGTTAGTCATGCTTTCAGATGGTCCTAAGTGTTGATTCTGATTTTCATCATCTGCCAAAAAAGTAATTGTCTGTATCCAGTTTCCTCTGCTAGAAGCACTATGGTAGTGTAATATTTTATCTACCAATATTTTTGCCTCACTACTATTGCTAGCAGGGAGTCTACCTACACCTATGTCCAAGGCTTCATCTCTAGAGTTTAACCCCCAAAAACCTTCGTTACTATCTAATATGGCGTAGTAATCATCTGAGCAATAGGAAGAAGGAGGAAAATTGCTCTCGAAGCTCTGATAGGTAGGCACTACATTTGAATTATTTGCCTCAAGGTCTTTGTAGTCGTAGCTAGCGTCTCCAAATAGGAGTATGTATTTTAATGTACGCTCTGCTTCTGGTAGGTGACCACGATCATATATTAACTTCGTGAAATCTCTTATTCCAGTTACATCCTGAGTGCCACTTGAAAACTCATTGTATATTTGTTGTGCTGTAAATACAGATACAAATAGACCATTGTCTCGATGAAAGTCTGCTAGTCTATTTGCTTGATCTAATAAATCTGTCCGCGTAACTATTAGGTAGTCTATATCCTTTGTAGCATGTAAGTTCTGATTTGTAACTTTCTCAACATATTCTGGTGTACCGCAATTCGCTGGTTGAAAAAGTATGAACTCAGGTGGAGAGTAGGCAACTACATTCTCTGCAGTAAAAGCAACTCCAGATCCTTCTGTGTACGTTGTTTGTATGCTAGGGATGTTTTGGGTGCTAATACCCCAAATTTCATAGCCATCATTGTACGGGGCTAAACTGTATTTTATGTTTCCTCCAAGCCCATTACTTCTCGTCCTAATTATTTGTTGCGATTCAAATGTGCCGAGTTTTCGAGGCACAGAGAGTACAAAGTAGTCGATCCATGCAGCTGCTTCGTTTAGCGTCTTTTGGTAGTTATAATTTAGGCTAATGCTATTGCTAGAAGTGGTGCGGCTTCTTACTGTAGTGATGGCATTTGAGCCGAATATAGCATCGTAATCCCCTTTTACGGTATTGTATCCGATCGTTGCAGCGTTGCTATCATTCAAAGCAATACGCATACTGCTATTAAAACCGTTCAGAGAACGAGCCATAGTTACCGTATTCAACAATATCTTTTTTCCTGGTATTACTCCAGTTATATTATAGTCAAAGGTTTTTGTTGTGCTAATTTGCATCTTGTCTCCCCACCATTTTCTCCCAGATTTAATGTGGTTCTCTGCATTTTCCTCGTGATAGATGAGATGATCATAGCCAGTGATGGTATTGCTCGCTGATATGCTTTGTCCATTAGATTTAGTGGCTATTCGCTTACCGGGGCCCTTGTCCCAGTTGAGGTAGTAGTAAGATGCTATGTCAAAGTCGTGTCCTTCGGCAGCATAGCTAGCCGAGCTTGCTTGATAAAACAACCTATTGGGGCCAGAGGCGTACCACAAAAAATAATCATCGCCGTCCATTTTGTTATTGTTGTTGTTGTCTATTGCTTTTATAGCATTCTCTTGGAGGTCTTCAGCTCGTTCCTCTTTTATAGGTTCTGGGAGCATAGTGCCACCATTACCATATATTCTAAAGTCAGACATAGATATACTGCTTGGGTTACCACCTATTGCACGTATAAAACTAGCATCTATTTTATATACCCCATCTTGTGCTATGCGTATTTTATAAAAATCACCACTAGATAATACCGACTCATAGGTGTGATCTTTTTTGGTTTTATTATTCTGAAATCTTGAGATAGCATTTGGAATCGTTTTTATGTCCCATTCAAAAGAGGTAAGGTACTCGGTTTTACTTCCATTGTTGCGAATAGGTGTAAGTACTATTCTTAGGTAGGGAATTCCATTTTCTGTAGTTGTCATTTGTTCTATAGCATATTCATTTTTAAGGTAATCATGAAGTCTAGTGTCTTCAGATATAGAACTAGTCGTGTTTTTTATTTGGGCAGAAACAACCTGTTGTGCACTAAGGTTAATTTTGGTAGAAAGATAAGGGGTGTTGTATGCATAGTCTTTCGTGTTTTCGGCAAAACACTCTTTGCACATATAGGGAGATACAATTTGCCTTATTCCAAGCTCCGTATTCTGAGCTGTATTCTGAGCTACCTCCCATGACAAAAAGATTTTATCTGACTGTGCAGCAGTCTTTTGATTAAAGCCAAAAGAAACGGCAATGAGTAAAAAAAGTATCTTCAATTTAAAGGTCATGCTATCTTAATTATTCTTGTTCGGTTGAATCTCTAACAATATTACGTCTGATTTTATTGTGCATTACATACATAAATTCAAAAGTGACACAATAATTATATTTTAACGTCGTATAGTAATAAATGTTCTATATTTGTTGATTATAGAAGAGAAGAGAAGTGAGATGAGAAAGATAAAAACTACTGTTTTTTTAATGATGAGTGTGATAGCGTCGTTCCACGTGCAGGCTCAAGATCCTGAATTTACACAATTCTACGCTGCACCGATATACACAAACCCAGCAATGGCAGGTACTGGAACCTGCGGTGGAGGAGGTAGAGCCGTATTGAACTATAGAAATCAATGGCCATCTCTCCCAGGTACTTTTATTACAACAAGTGCTAGTTACGACCAGCACTTTGATAAAATAGGTGGAGGCATCTCGTTAATGATATTAGACGACAGAGCGGGAGAAGGACTGCTTCGTAGTCAAAGCGTTTCTGCCGGATACGCTTTCCAATTGCCAGTGACCAAAAAATTTACCATGCGTTTTGGAATAGAAGGACAATATGGTCAACGCAGTATAGACTGGGAACGTCTTCGTTTTGAAGATCAGATTGATCCAAGTGCAGGTTTTGTAAATCCAACTAGTGAGCCATTTGTAAGAGACCCTGTCAACTATGCAAATTTTGCTGCCGGAGTTCTAGGATACTCAGAAAGATTTTATGCGGGTATAGCTGTGCATAACCTTATCGAGCCAGTTCAGTCATTTTTTTCAGACCCTGAAGCAATAATACCACGAAGATACACAGTGCACAGTGGAGTTGTGATACCATTGGATGGACGTAGAAATCCCGAAAGCACCATTTCGCCAAACGTATTATTCATGCTACAAAATAAATTTACGCAAATGAACATTGGTTTTTATTATAACAAAGGGCCATTGGTCACAGGTTTATGGTTTAGACAGACATTTGGTGATTTTACCAACTCGGATGCACTAATAGCACTCGTTGGGTTTAGAAAAGACAAATTTAAATTTGGATATAGTTTTGATTTAACGGTTTCAGATGCAAGATCTGCGGCACCTGTAAGTCATGAAATATCTGCCGGTATAGAATGGTGTGCTAAAAGGCCTAGTAGAAAGTACCGCAAGATCTCTTGTCCCGATTTTTAATTGAGCTTTGAAAAATGTATCATTGCACAATATTATCAACTCGATTACAGTTAATTACTTAAGGTTTTAAAAAATATTATGAGGTTTAATAAATTCACGATAGGCTTACTTACTATGGCTCTAATGACCACAGTGGCCTGCAAGAAGGAGAAGTCTTCTAGCACAGGATGGGGTTACAACGACTCCAAGTGGGGAGGTTTTGAAAAGCACGAATACGCTGGTCAAGAAACAGGACCTGGTCTTGTTCTTGTACATGGTGGTGCGTTTACCATGGGTTCGTCTGAGCAAGATGTTACTTATGAGCACAACAATATAGAAAGAAAAGTTTCTGTTCCCTCTTTTTATATGGATCAAACAGAGGTTACAAACAGCCACTACCGTGAATATGTATATTGGTTGAAAAGAGTGTATTTAGATTACCCAGAGGTAGCTGTAAACGCTTTACCTGATACGAATGCATGGAGATCTAGATTGGCCTATAATGAGCCTTATGTAGATTATTACTACCGACACCCCGCTTATCAGGACTATCCAGTAGTCGGTGTGAATTGGCAACAAGCTACTGCCTATGCAGCTTGGAGAAGTGATCGTGTAAACGAGATGATTCTCATCAGAGAAGGTATCTTGGAACCAGATCCAGATCAAATAAATGAGGCTAACTTCAACACGCAAGCATATTATGTAGGTCAGTCTGACGGACTTACACTAGGTAAGCACCAAATGAAGGACTATAAAGTAAAAAAAGGAGGTATTCGTCAAGTAAGAATGGAAGATGGTATAATGTTACCGGAATACAGACTACCAACTGAGGCTGAGTGGGAATATGCTGCTGTTGCAAACATCGGTGCATCTACGTACGAAAATATAAACAATAAGAAAATTTATTCGTGGGAAGGCCTTACTGTTAGATACAGTGGAGGTAAAGAACAAGATAGAGGTCTTATATATGGCAACATAAAAAGAGGAAAAGGTGACCAAGGTGGTATCGCAAATCGTCTGAACGATGGTGCACTTATTACTGCTCCTGTAGCTTCTTACTGGCCAAATGATGCTGGTCTCTACAATATGAGTGGAAACGTATCTGAGTGGGTTATGGATGTATACCGTCCCTTATCATTAGAAGATATGAGTGATTTCAATTCTTTCCGTGGTAATGTATTTGATAAGGTTAGTTTAGACCAAGACGGTATAGTAGACTTGAAAGATAGTCTTGGAAGAGTTATGTATGTAGACGTAACAGAACAAGAGAATGTAGGACGTAGAAACTACAAAAGGGCTGATAATATGGGCTACTTGGATGAAGAGTTGTACATGGACGGTGAGCAAGGATATGAGTATGGTGTAAGCACACTAGTAGACAACCAAGCTCGTGTATTCAAAGGTGGCTCTTGGAATGATCGTATCTATTGGGCTTCTCCTGGAACACGTCGCTTTTTAGATGAGCAGCAATCTACATCTACATTAGGTTTTCGTTGTGCAATGCACAGAGTTGGAGCACCTTAGTAGTTCAGTTCTCGGCAAATACGCTGGGTAACGAAAAAAGATAGAACAAATCCCAATCACGCAAGTGGTTGGGATTTTTTAATGTGATAGGTGCTATGAAATGGATTCTCACACTCTTATTGTTCTAGATTGGTTTGTTGATTTAATGTAATTAGCTAGTATGTCTTGCCGTGAATTTGTCAGCTAGTGTTGAGGCGGCTCGGCATATAAGTGATTTTATTCCTTGGAGAGGTTGGCGTTTCTGCTCCTTAAAGACACCACAAAAAAAAGCACCACCTCGCGGCTGTGCTTCAGAATCATTGTAAGCTATATTAAACTCTTTAACGAGAGACTAGCAATACTCCTTGTATACTTCTTGCAAGTGACTCGAAATCACTTCTGCACTACGCCCTTCTATATGGTGACGCTCTACAAAGTGTACTAGCTCGCCATCTTTGAATACCCCAATACTTGGGCTACTTGGAGGGTAAGGTAGTAAATGCTCTCTGGCAGCTGCTACAGCATCTGAATCTACTCCTGCAAATACAGTATATAAATTTTGTGGCTTTTTGTCTCCTCCAAGAGAAGCTACTGCACCTGGTCTGCAGGTACCAGCTGCACACCCACATACGCTATTTACGACAAGTAAGGAAGTGCCATCAGCACTAGCCAAAGCGATGTTTACTTGCTCAGCATCTCTAAGCTCGGTAAAACCATTATTTGTTAAATCTGCTCGCATTGGAGCAACTAATTCTTCTGGATACATAATATTATTTATTATTTATTGCAAATATGCAACAATCTGGATGATTGGTTTGTTTAAGAAGTAGTAAATTTGCACCGCTAATTAAAAGTAATGACAACACAATCAATGAGTAACTACAAAGTAAAAGACATTTCGCTAGCAGACTGGGGAAGAAAAGAGATCAACATTGCAGAGGCAGAAATGCCTGGACTAATGTCCTTAAGAGAAGAATTTGGCGATAGCAAACCACTTGCGGGTGCTCGTATTGCAGGATGTCTTCACATGACTATTCAAACTGCTGTGCTTATAGAAACGTTACAAGCCTTAGGAGCTGAAGTGACTTGGAGTAGCTGTAACATATTTTCTACGCAAGATCAAGCTGCTGCTGCTATTGCTGCTGCAGGAACATCTGTATATGCTTGGAAAGGAATGAACGAAGAAGAGTTTGACTGGTGTATAGAGCAAACGCTTAAAGGTTTCGAAGGTGGTAAAGCACTTAATATGATTTTAGACGATGGAGGTGATTTGACTAATATGGTGTTAGACAGATATCCTGAATTAGTTGGAGACATTAAAGGAATCTCTGAGGAGACAACTACAGGTGTGCTAAGACTATATGATAGAATGAAAGCGGGTACATTACCCCTTCCTGCTATCAACATCAATGATTCTGTTACTAAATCTAAATTTGATAACAAATATGGATGTAAGGAATCTGCAGTAGATGCAATAAGAAGAGCTACAGACGTAATGATTGCTGGTAAAGTAGCGGTAGTAGCAGGATACGGAGATGTAGGAAAAGGTACTGCTGCATCACTTGCTGGAGCAGGTGCAAGAGTTATCGTTACCGAAATAGATCCTATTTGTGCACTACAAGCTGCAATGGATGGTTTTGAAGTAAAGAAAATGGAAAATGCTATTCCTAGAGCTCAGATAGTAGTAACTGCTACGGGTAACAAGGATATTCTTACAGAGAAGCATTTTAGATTAATGACCGATAAAACAATCGTTTGTAACATTGGTCATTTTGACAATGAGATAGACGTTGCTTACTTAAATAACAATCACGGTGATTCTAAATTTGAGGTAAAGCCGCAAGTAGATGTATACAATATCGACGGTAAAGAAATTATCCTTCTTGCAGAAGGTAGATTAGTAAACCTTGGTTGTGCTACTGGTCACCCGTCATTTGTGATGAGTAACTCATTTACTAACCAAACACTTGCTCAACTAGAGCTGTGGGAAAATACAGATAGCTACAAAAACGAAGTGTATGTACTACCTAAGCACTTAGATGAGAAAGTGGCGGCACTTCACCTTGCTAAAATAGGTGTAGAGTTAGAGGAGCTAAGCAAAGATCAAGCTGATTATATCGGTGTAGGTCTTAATGGTCCTTACAAAGGAGAAGCTTACAGATACTAGTCTGTAATAAACCAATATTCAGAGAAGCCCAACCACGAAAGTGGTTGGGCTTCTCTATTTTTGACTAAAAGTCAAAATAGTTTGTACATAGGATTAATTTTGATCAACTTTAAGGTAATCTGTTGGAAAGCTTTAACTAAAAATAAAAAGACTACTTAATCCTACTCACTCCAGTACTCCCTTTGCAACTGTAAACAGCATCAGCAGTTTCAATGTCTTGCATAGTAAGTTGCTTCTCAGTAATAGCAAAGCCGTAGTTTCTGAGCAAAAAACGCTGTGTAGCTCCGTTTACTCCGCCACCCTTTAAGCTAGGGATAAACACATCTTCACCTTTTTGTATAAGGATATTGCTAATGAGCTCTTCGCAGATGTACCCATCTGTGTTTTGTATGAGTAGATAGTCAGCTTGACTCTCTTGCTTGTACTTGGCTGCAAGCACATAGTAAATGCTACTGAGACTCTTTACGGTCATCCACTGCACTATTGGTTTGGGTTCGGGATATAGGGCAATAGAGCCTGGTTTAGTTGGTGCTTTTTTTAGTTCTGCTTCTAAGTCTAAAGATGTGGGTAAGAAGAAGTCTTGTGAGTGCTCCTCAAACGAGTGGTCAAAAGAGACTTCATTGCTTTCGGGTAAGTACTTTCCTTGTCCATCCCGAAAAAAGTTGATGCGAAGGTTGCCGTTTTTGTTATAACTGCTTGTGGCACCATGTATGAAATCCTCATCAATATCAAAGCTGAGATACAGATCATAAATTGCAAGGGCATCTGCTATACGGTCTATATGCGTTTGTATCAGCGGAATTCTACCGTCTATTATGCGTATGGTTTCAAAAAACCCGTCTCCGTATAGAAATCCCCGGTTCACAGATTTATGCGAATAACATTCCTGCGATAGTGGCTGTCATAAGACAAGCAAGTGTGCCGCCAATAAGAGCTCTCATACCCAACTTAGCTAACGTGCCACGTTGATTTGGTGCCAGTGAACTGATACCTCCTATTTGTATACCAATGGATGCAAAGTTAGAAAATCCACAAAGGGCATAAGTTAATATTACTACTGATCTATTCTGTAGCATTGGTCCACCTTCTGCTGCTATCATTCCTTTTAGAGATAGGTAAGCTATAAACTCATTTATAACAGTCTTTTCGCCAAGCAGTTGACCACTCAGAATCATATCTTGTGCATCTATGCCAATGACCCACGCTAGTGGAGCGAATACATATCCCAGAATCATCTGTAGATTTAACCCTTTGTATATTGTAGCTGCGGCAATTGTTTTGTTAAGTCCAGAATAATTTCCTATGATGTCAAATAAGAAGTAGTTGGTCATAGCAATGAAGGCCAAGAAAACCAATATCATTCCACCTACATTCACTGCTAGTTTGATCCCATCCGTAGTTCCTGTTGAGATAGCTTCAAGTGGTCCACTACCAATTTTAGATTTATCTATATCCAAATTTTCGTCCACCTGTTCTGTTTCAGGATACAGGATTTTTGCACAAACTATAGCTGCAGGGGCTGAGAGTATAGATGCAGTTAGTAGGTGTTTGGCAAATTCTTGTTGTGCTGCAGGATCATCACCACCCAAGAAGCCTATAAATGCAGCAAATACACCGCCTGCTATAGTAGCCATTCCTCCAGTCATAAGGCACATGATCTCTGACTTTGTCATTTTATCTATGTATGGTTTTACGACCAAAGGTGCTTCTGTTTGTCCTACGAATATGTTTGCCGCTGCGGCAAGACTCTCTGCACCAGATAGACGCATTGTTTTGCTTAAGATCCATGCAAATCCAAAAACGATTTTTTGAAGAACGCCCAAATAGTACAACAGAGAAGTAAGAGCAGAGAAGAAAACTACGGTAGGTAATACTTTGAAAGCAAATACATATCCGATAGTGTGTATCGCGTTTGTTTCACCAGCTGGTACCATGATTTTTGCCATATCTGGCCAATTGCCAAAAATAAACTGAGCTCCAGCATCTGTAAAGTTAAGTAGCTGCGTGAAGAAACCTGCGACTACCCCAAAACTAGAGGCAAAGGCTGGTACTTTAAATACCAGTAAACCAAGTATAAGTTGGATAGCCACACCCGAGCCCACAAGCTTCCAATTTACTTTTCTCTTATGTTTGCTAAATGCAAAAGCAATGATTACCAGCACGATTAATCCAAGTAAACCTCTAAGTATCTCCATCTAATTTATTTAAAGCGGTAAATATAAGATTATCTAATAGGTAGGAGGGTACGTTTTGAATATGTGAATACGGTATGGAAAAGTCACGATGTAGTGAAAGAAATGTGATAGGTGTTTTACATGATGATACATCTGTATTGTTATAGGTTTTTTAATAATTTAATATTCTATAAATCAGAAGTTTACGTTTTTGCATTGAGAATACGCTCCGTACCGATGGTCAATTATTTCTATTAATAATATTCTTAAATGAGCTCAAATAATTATATCTGCTGTCGCCAGAAATTCTAATGATATTGAGTGACTGCGAAAAAACAAAAAGTAGTAATTAGGTAGTGGTGTTTTTTTACGCTAAAATCACTGGAAGATGATCTGTACCATAGTTTAGTAGTCGTATCGGGAATATTGACTTTCATGACAATATTGCGACTGGGCAGTTTGGTCTTAGGCTTATCGTTTTTCCTATTTTTTAGCCAATCTAATCTAGCGGCTTTGTGTATAGCAAACAGCATCTTGCCTTATCTTTGTGCCACTTCGAACATAGTATGCAAGATCAGACCATATATAATCCCATAAATAAAGTGCGAATAGTAACTGCTGCATCTCTTTTTGATGGGCACGATGCTGCCATCAATGTGATGCGTAGAATCATACAAGCTACGGGCTGTGAGGTAATACACTTGGGGCACGACAGAAGTGCCGAAGAGGTGGTGAATACTGCCATACAAGAGGATGCTAATGCTATAGCTATGACCAGTTATCAAGGTGGACATAATGAGTATTTTAAGTATATGCGTGACTTACTCAATGAAAAAGGTGCAGGCCATATCAAGCTCTTCGGTGGAGGTGGAGGTACTATTCTTCCTTCTGAAATAGCAGACTTAGAAGCATACGGTGTTACCAAAATATATCATCCAGATGATGGTAGAGCGATGGGACTCCAAGGAATGATCAATGACTTGGTAATGAAGTCAGACTTTCCAACGGGTAAAAACCTAACAGGTGAAGTAGCTTCGTTCCGCAAAATGAATAAAATGGCGATAGCGAGAGTCATCTCTGCTGCTGAGAATTTCCCTGAGGAAAATAGTGAGTTGCTGGAAGGCATAAAAGCAGAAGCAATAGAAATAAAAACTCCTGTACTAGGTATTACAGGAACTGGTGGTGCAGGTAAGAGTAGTTTAGTAGATGAGTTGGTACGTAGATTTTTGACGGACTTCCCAAATAAAAGTATCGCCATTATATCGGTAGATCCATCTAAACGAAAAACGGGTGGAGCATTACTTGGTGATAGAATCCGGATGAACAGTATCAGAAACGACAGGGTATACATGCGTTCGTTGGCTACTCGACAAGCAAATTTGGCTTTATCTGCTCATATTGATACGGCTAAAGACATTCTGAAAGTTGCAGGATACGATTTCATTATCCTCGAAACTTCAGGTATAGGACAGAGCGATACGGAGATTACAGATCACAGTGACGCAAGTCTGTATGTGATGACACCAGAATACGGTGCTGCCACTCAGTTAGAAAAGATTGATATGTTGGACTTTGCAGATGTGATTGCATTGAATAAGTTTGATAAACGCGGTGCTTTAGATGCATTGAGAGATGTAAAGAAGCAGTTTCAACGTAATCATGTCTTGTTCGATCAAGACCCAGATGATATGCCTGTGTATGGTACTATTGCTAGTCAGTTCAATGATCCGGGAGTAAATTCACTTTACGCTCAGTTGATCGATACGGTCAATGAAAGAACGGGAGCAGGGTTTAACTCTCAATTAGTAGCGGCTAATGAAATGTCTGAGAAGATTTTTATTATTCCACCCAAAAGAGTACGTTATCTCTCTGAGATAGCAGATAGCAACAGAGGGTATGATGCTTGGGCAAAGAAACAAGCGAGTATAGCACAGAAACTATACGGGATTAATAAAACCATTAGTACCATACAAGAAGCAGATATTGTAGACGCAGATAGACTAATAAAAGATTTAGAAGAAACGTACGCTAAAGTGGCGTTGGATTTTGATCCGAAATTACAGTTGGTAATAGATGGATGGGACGACGTAAAAGAATCGTATGCCAACGATATCTACACCTACCTCGTGCGTAACAGAGAGATTAAAGTAGAGACGAAAACCATCTCACTTTCGCATCAAAAAATAAGTAAAGTATCGCTTCCAAAGTATGAGGCTTGGGGAGATGTGCTCCAGTGGAATCTACAAGAAAATGTGCCGGGTACGTTTCCGTTCACCGCAGGTATCTATCCGTTCAAGCGTCAGGGAGAAGATCCTACGAGAATGTTTGCCGGAGAAGGAGGGCCAGAGCGTACCAACAAGCGTTTTCATTACCTCAGTAGCGATATGCCAGCCAAGCGTTTGTCTACGGCATTTGACTCGGTAACGTTATACGGCAACGATCCGGACAGCAGACCAGATATCTATGGTAAAATTGGAAATGCAGGAGTAAGTATCTGCTGTCTAGATGATGCCAAGAAACTATACTCAGGATTTAACCTAGCTCACGCTATGACCTCTGTGAGTATGACCATTAATGGTCCTGCACCTATGTTGCTCGGGTTTTTTATGAATGCAGCCATAGACCAACAGTGTGAAATTTACATCAAAGAAAACGGCCTGGAAGCGGAGACGCACAGAAAGATAGATGCTTACTTCAAAGAAAAAGGAAGCGAACAGCCACAGTATGACGGAAATTTGCCAAAAGGCAATGACGGTCTTGGGCTTATGCTCCTAGGACTCACAGGAGACAAAGTGCTCCCCGCAGATGTATATGCTCAGATAAAAGCAGACACGCTCAAACAAGTACGTGGTACGGTGCAAGCAGATATACTCAAAGAAGACCAAGCACAGAATACGTGTATATTCTCAACGGAGTTTGCTCTACGCCTAATGGGTGACGTACAGCAGTACTTTACCGATAATGGCGTACGAAACTTCTACTCGGTGAGTATCTCTGGATACCACATTGCAGAAGCAGGTGCTAATCCGATTACTCAGCTTGCATTTACGCTAGCCAATGGATTTACGTATGTAGAATACTACCTCAGCCGTGGGATGGATATCAATGACTTTGGGCCGAATTTATCGTTCTTTTTCTCCAATGGTATCGATCCAGAATATGCAGTAATAGGCCGTGTAGCTCGTAAGATATGGGCTAAGGCAATGAAACTAAAATACGGAGCCAATGAGCGTAGCCAAATGCTCAAATACCACATACAGACCAGTGGTAGAAGTTTGCACGCACAAGAGATAGATTTCAATGATATACGTACTACCTTACAAGCACTGTATGCTATCTATGATAACTGTAACTCGCTGCATACCAATGCGTATGACGAAGCCATCACTACACCTACAGAAGAAAGTGTGCGTAGAGCAGTAGCTATACAACTCATCATCAACAAGGAGCTGGGACTGGCTCGCAACGAGAACCCAATGCAAGGATCGTTTATCACAGAGGAACTAACCGAACTGGTAGAAGAAGCAGTACTAACAGAATTTGATAAAATAACAGAACGTGGTGGTGTGCTAGGAGCTATGGAGACCATGTATCAACGCTCTAAGATACAAGAAGAGAGTCTTTATTATGAGACCTTGAAGCATAACGGTGACTTCCCTATCGTAGGGGTAAATACTTTCCTAAGCAGCAAAGGCTCGCCTACGGTACTGCCCAAGGAGGTGATACGTGCTACAGAAGACGAGAAGCAATTCCAGATCAATACACTTCAAAGCCTTAACAAGCGTTACGATGCAGAAGCTACGCAGATACTGGCTGATATACAGCAAGTAGCCTTGCAAAATGGCAATGTCTTCGAAGCACTGATGGAAGCATGTAAAGTATGCTCACTGGGGCAGATTACAAGTTCGCTATTTGAGGTAGGTGGTCAGTATAGGAGGAATATGTAAGAAGTCAAGTGTTCTTTTTGAACATATCTCGTTACTGGTTCTTTTCTCCAACCAACGCTGCATATTTATCTTCGAATTCGTTCGTGTCCCCACGAACATTTCTTGCCTGAGACCATTCATGGTGACATGAAGGAATGTGTCTTTCTTACATCCTCCTCGGACCAAATTCGTTGTAGTTGTCTTTTACCTTCCAATACGCATGGCATTTAGTTTGTAGGTCTTTTAGAAAAGCAGAATTAAGTTTTGTTGTTTCTGGGGATAATCCATACATCTCCTCGCACATCTCGTAAAGGCTCTCTAGTATGGGTTTAGTCACTGAGCCACTTTTGAATACAACGACACAACCTATAGGAGGTCTGCCATGTTGCACTTCACTCATCGATATGGCTTCTATATCCTCCGTAAAACTATCTCGCTCTTCAGCGTCTCGGTAGTTATAGCCTGTATTAGCATCCGTGTTCAATCTAGAATAGGTAGTCGTTCTATTTTGCACGGCTAGTTCTACTAGCATATCTCTTATCCCTCTATTTACGTATATCTCTTCCAAAATGAATTGTTATTGCTCAAATGTAAGACATTAGTACGTAGTCGTCACTTCTTCGTCCACCACGATGATAAAGTCAGCTTTGCCCAAGTGGTCCTTTTCTAGTCCGTTAGTACTGGATTGGGTTACGGTAGAGATAGTACTGTATTTGTGGTTTGGAGATTGTTTTTTGAGATACCAGAGTATTCCTTCATAGAAATCTGAATGGAAAGCACCGTTGTAATGCAGAAATAGGCTTCCAATGGTGTAGTGTTTTAAGATAAAATGAGCCATCGTAGCATCTTTGGTTGCTTGTGACATTACTAGTTTAGGAGAGCCGTGTGGTCCCATCATTTTCAGTATACTTTGGTAGGTAGGCAGACTAGCTTCAAAAGGTATAGGAAGGGGAGCCATCCACAATTTTTCCAAATTACGTAGTGTGTCTAAGGCGGAGAAACCGCCTTTGTAGACCATACTCGCATATCTACGTGGGATATTGGTGGCAGTGAAACGTACGTTATTTGCTTTGGCAAAATCTATTAAAGGAGCGTAGTCCGTAGCGTAATTGGGCCAAAGACGTGCAGTTGTATCTAGCCCTTTTTGGGTGATAGAATCTGATAAATAGCGGTTTAGAGCTTCTTGATTGTCTGCTTCTATCATTTCTGCTCCCAGTTGAATACGTCGCTTCGTGAATAGTTCTTTGGTCACCTTAAGTTGAAGCCAGTGAGCGATGGCAGAATTGTGTTGTTCGCCAAAGAGTATTATGTCTTGCTTAGCGAGGGTCTTTATCATCTTATTGTAGCTTACTTTTTTACCCTTGGCATTATAGATGTTGTATGCAGCAGGATTTTGGGCGGTAGCCCACAGTGTAAGCGAGATGAGGAGAAGAGAAAAGATGTGCTTCATTGGTTTCAAATTTAGGTTTTTGAACTATGAATAACAGTTCTAGTTCTCCAAATACAAATTATCCGTCTGTACGTAATCTGCTTTCATCTCTTTGAGTTGGTCAAATCTAGCTTGGTCATTTACCACCCAAACACAGACTTTTATCCCTAGGTTGTGAGCGTTTTCTATTTGAGTTGCAGTGATGTAATCTCCGTCTTTTATGGAGATGCCCGTATAGTTTTCTTTGGATGCTCGTTTTATTGCTTTTTCAAAATCTCCATAACTTGCTAGCCATGTATTTACTTTTGGGTGATGCTTCTCAAACGCATTTAGTAAAACCCCGTTTTCGGATTCTATGTTTATGGAGGGTTGATAGGGATATCCGTCTAGGAGTGCAAAGAGATCCTGAGCCATCAGATTGAGATAGTGCTGTGGAGTTGGCATTTTTAACACCGTACTGAACCCTGCAATGGATTTTACATCAACGAATATATCTTTGTTTTCAGAGAGTATACTGTTCTGCTCCAGCAGCGATCTAAAAAGGTTTGGTTGCTTGCCCATGCACTTAAATTGTTTTTCAATGATATCGGAAGTGCTCGCTGGAATACTTTTTATATCATGGTCTTGGCATGCGTCTATAGATATATCATGAAACATATAAACCACATAGTCATTGCTACGCTGTACATCTATTTCTACTCCGTTTGTAAGTGAGAAACCTTTTTCACATGCGGTTAGCGTATTTTCTTCACTTTGCCCAAGTCCAGAAGCGATAGATCCATTGCCGCGATGTGCAATGAGCTTGGTGGTTGTGTAGGATACAACTTCCGCTTTTTTACATGAGCAAAAAAGAACGAGACTTAAGAAAATGAGAATTTGATTATTAATAATCCAAAAATAACAAAAACCATCCAATTCTTCACATTCGTAATTTCTTAGAGGTGACGATAGTATTATTGCAATCATGAAAAGAATTGGAGTTATTCTATTGGCTATTGTTATTAATACTAGTGCCTTCTCTTGGGGCAAAACAGGCCACAGAGTCGTAGGATATGTAGCACAGCAGCACCTGAGCAAAAAAAGCGAATAAACGCATCAATAAAATCCTTACAGACTACTCGCTAGAGATGAGTGGTAATTTTATGGATTTCATAAAAGCGGATACCACATATCGCCATATGGGCTCTTGGCACTACGTGAGTATACCTGATGGTAAATTA
>JAOKFZ010000060.1 GCA_028247315.1 Bacteroidia bacterium
GTGTGAGTTAGCCATTTAGGGCGTCCTGACCACATGGCTGCAAAGCCAAGTTTTGATGATGCTAAGGTACCTCGGAGTAAATTGTTTTCACTATCGAAATCGCCAAAAAAACTACCAAATAGATGGTTAAATGCTGCAGCATTTCTTGTATTAAAATTGATTGTTGCACCAAAACCATTACACATATAGTACCACCCTGCACCGCAGGTAAATGATAGGGCGTAGTTGCTGTCTTGGGTATTATTAAGAACATCGTCAAAAATTACGCCATTTTTACCGCAAATAGCAGAGAAATCGCGAACGGCTCCAGCCCCAAATCCTTCAGCCATAGCAGCAAAATTATCTTCAACAATTCCTTGGTTTATTAAATTTACTTGGCCTCGTTTATAATCGTGTACTTTATTGTCTAGTGAGTTCAATTTCAGATTTGTTTAGTGCGGGAAGGTTGCTAAAATCTACGCGACCAACACCAATAGATACCTCTCCTGGTATTCTATTATTATCAAATTTTCCATCGCCAATTCGATTCTTATTTTGTTCACGTTTACCAAGTGTAGTAGAATCCTCATCACTCCAAGCTCCGTCAATAACGCCGTAGTATACATCTGAGGACCAAGCTCCACAATGCGAATTTGCATCGGTTCTACCATGCCCATCTGGTGGACCTGGATAGTCAGGATCTTCACAATATAAGCCAGAGTACGGAACCGGTACATTACCCAACAGGTAAATAGCATTGCAACCTCCTTGATCGTATTTTACCTTAATCAATGAGCTCACATCCGAAACAGATGCTGAGGAAGGTATTACTTCTTTAAATACCCTCCAGCCATCTGCTGATAGATCTTGTACTAAAATGTTAACCTCTGAAGAAAGCCTGCTTTCAATGTACTCGGTAACAATCAGTCCCATAACACCTCTGGAGTGTCTTGCTGGTTTTTTATGTGCTGTACTGATGTAGGCATATCCTTTTAATAAGTTTGGTCGATCAAATGGATCTGTAATCGTTGTTGTTTTTTCAATTGCATACTCGTACACGATTGAAGTGTCCACGTTATCGTCAACATAAATGGTATCATTCCCAGTCAAATTAGCTATTGAATTGCCCCAATCTCCAACATTGTACACCCTTTTAAAAATAGCATACGAATGTGCATTGTCACTGGATTTCCATTGAACTGAGACTGATGGGTCTTCTTCATTCCAGTTTGCATATGCTTCAACAGCTCTATGGTTAGAATAGGTTTGAGCCATTCCAGAATTAAACAGTAGAAATAGTAATATAGATAGTGTATGTTTTAACGTGACCTTCATATGACAAAAATAAACATACAATGTTAAATAAAATGTCTCAAATATTGTAAGGTATGCACACAATGATATTTCATCACCACGTTAATCAAAAGCTACTAAAATATCAACATAGAGTTTACCTGAGCCCTTACGTATGCTACTTGATTGAATTCTTTTGGATAAGCTTGATATGGAATTTTATTGTCTTAGTACAGACGACAGGACTGCTATCGAATCATTAGGCTGAATAATGAGCCGCTAGATGTACTTTTAATCTCATTTAAAGCAAAATAAATACGGCAAAAAGAAGTATAATTTCAATTATCTACCTTACCTTGGCACCTTCGATGTTGTGTTTCAAGAATAGACGATATTCTAGCTTTTAATCGAAATGACATCAAACTGATATAGTACATTTAAACTTGTTTAATTTAAAAAAATGAAAAAAATAGCGTTAATTTCTTTGGCCTTTCTGCCACTTACATTCTTATATGGACAAACTTTTGTAGAGCAAACAGAAACACCTTTTGATGGAGTTTCTAATTCCTCGATTGCATTTGCAGATATTGATGGGGATAACGATATGGATGTCTTAATCACCGGAGACACCATATCAAAACTATATATTAATGATGCAATGGGTAATTATTTTGAGGCAACAGCAACACCATTCATTGGAGTTGCTAATTCCTCGATTGCGTTTGCAGATATTGATGGAGATAAGGATATGGATGTCTTAATCACCGGTAATTCTTCCGCCTTAGGCCCTATAACAAAACTATACACGAATGATGGAAATGGTAGTTATATTGAGGTAACAGAGACACCATTTATTGGAGTCTTTGCATCCTCTATTGCCTTTGCAGATATAGAAGGGGATAACGATATGGATGTCTTAATCACCGGCAATTCTTCAAATTTAGGCCCTGTAACAAAGCTATACACGAATAATGGAGTGGGTAGTTATACAGAGGTAGCAGAAACACCATTTATCGGAGTTTTCGCATCGTCAATCGCATTTGCAGATATAGATGGGGATAACGATATGGATGTCTTGATCACTGGTGACACCGCTTCAGCTCCCAACTTCATGAGATTTACGGGTATATCCAAATTATACATCAACGAAGGAGTAAATGGATTTACAGAAGTATTGGAGACACCTTTTGATGCAGTTACATCTTCTTCCATTGCATTCGCAGACATCGATGATGATAGTGATATCGATTTACTGATAACTGGATCCTTTTTATCAAAATTATATACGAATGATGGAAATGGAAATTATACCGAAGTCCTTGAAACGCCATTCGATGGAGTTCGGTATTCTTCAGCCGCGTTTGCAGATATTGACGAAGATGGCGACATGGACGCCTTAATCACTGGTAATGCCTCGAAATCAGGTCACAACAGTTCTCCTATACCCATATCAAAATTATATTTAAATGATGGAAATGGCTTTTTCACCGAACTCGATAGCACGCCTTTTGATGGAGTATTCCTCTCTTCAATTGCACTTACAGATATAGATGGTGATATGGACTTAGACGTTATGATTACGGGTAAAATCTCATTTTCTCAATCAATAACTAAATTATATTTTAATGATGCAAGGAATAC
>JAOKFZ010000061.1 GCA_028247315.1 Bacteroidia bacterium
AGTGAGAAAGCGATAAAAACCAATGCAGCTGCTCAAATAAAGAAGAAAAAAGAGGTATCAGAACAAGCTGCTATAACCGAAAAGATAAAAGTCAAAATGAAAAAATTTGATTAAGCGACACATAAAAGCTTTGTAAAAGTCTTGTGTAACTAATTACACAAGACTTTTTACTTTTACCCAAAGTACTCCAATAAATAACGGCAACTTTGAAAAATACTACACTGGGACCCAACAACTAAAGATACAAGCCAAGACTAAAAACGGTAGATTTCATGGCGATTTTATAGAATACTACCTCAACGGCAACAAACGCAGTGAAGGCTCTTACCGCAAAGGCCGAAAAACAGGCAGATGGAACTATTACGATGATCAAGGCACACGCACTGAGAAAAAGTGGGAGGGCTTGTAGTTCATCCTATTTTTTGTCTGTTTCGTGTAAAAAAGATACTTTCCAAAGCAAAAAGTACTTTTCAATCGTAGTATATAATATGAAGTCATTTACATACATCATATGCCTATTTTTAGTAACTGCATGCAACGCACAAAGCTCATCATCTACTAACACAGAAAAAACACAAGAAGTCAATACAGAAATGAAATTTAACGTATTAACCGAGGCAGAAAAAAGAGTAATCCTCAACAAAGGAACGGAGTACCCCGGCACAAGTGAGTTCACCGATAGTGAAGCCAACGGAACATACACCTGCAAACAGTGCAATCAACCACTTTATACCTCAGAGACAAAATTTAACAGTCACTGCGGCTGGCCCAGTTTTGATGACGAGATAGACGAAGCGGTAACCCGAGTGAGGGATGCTGATGGCCGTAGAACAGAAATTGTTTGTTCCAACTGCCAGGGCCATTTGGGTCATGTGTTTGAAGGTGAAATGATGACCGCAAAAAACACAAGACATTGTGTAAACGGCATCTCTATGAATTTTGTAGAAGGTGGACAAGACTTGCCTGCAATACTAAAAAACGAGCCTATGGATATGACCCATATGGATACGGCTACTTTTGGAGCAGGATGCTTCTGGTGTGTAGAGGTTCTTTTCGAAAAATTAAAAGGAGTACATCACGTAGAAAGTGGATACGCTGGAGGCAAACTCAAAGACCCTACATACAAAATGGTAAGCCAAGGCACTACAGGTAGTGTAGAAGTGGCACAAATCGTTTTTGACCCACGTATTATTACGTACGAAAAGCTAGTTGATATCTTCTTTCACGTACACGATCCTACTACGCTTAATAGACAAGGAGCAGATAGAGGCACCCAATATCGCTCGGCGATTTTCTATCACAATGACGAGCAAAGAGCTTCAGCTCAAGAAGTGATGCAACGCATAGATGCCAGCGACCTCTGGAGCGATCCAGTAGTCACCGCTATAGAGACCTATTACAACTACAGTACGGCAGAGCAGTATCATCAGGATTACTATAACCTAAACAAAGAAACAAACGGCTATTGCAATGCGGTAATTGGTCCTAAAGTGGCCAAGTTCCAATTGAAATATAAGAATTTGATAAAGGAGTGATTTTCCTTTTGATTTAATTGGTTAGTTAGATGTCCCAGCGGAATAGTTGAACTTAGGTTCACTATTCCGCTTTTTTGTTATGGCATTTTTTTAACCACCTATAGAATGTCCTCGATAAATAACTTCATTAAGTAGCCTATTTAGACGAATGAAGCTTAAATTCAAAACTTAGTTTAGCATTATGCCAAATGGATACCGTAAAATATTCTTTTTGAGCCGTTGAGTCGTGGGATAAACGTATTTACGCGATGCAGAACAATTAAGATCGCTTACTAATCTTATTGTTGGTGATAGTACGCTGCAATGAGCATTTGTGCCTGCCCTCTACCCAGCCACGCAACTTATTGTGCTTGGTACTTCTACCCTGCACTCGCTTACGCCACATACGAAAACTACTTGGCTTCATTTCTCTACGCATTAGGTTTATCACTTCCTTCTCTACCAAACCAAACTGTAGCTTTATAGTATCAAAGCTCGTACGGTCCTCCCAAGCCATTTCTATTACACGATTGATATCTCCCGATGAAAGTTGCATTGGTGGTTAAACACATGTACGCGGCATTTCGTTTGCTTCGTGGTAAAATGAAATCTACACCATTGTGTTAAACTGAGTATCCCGTGACAAGCCAAATCGTGTAAATAGGAGATAAAAAAGAATAATAGCGGCTCGGTTGTGATACAAAACACCGCCAACATACTCTGGATAGTAAATACCCGCTATTTGGTCTACCTTTGATTTACTAAACTATGCGTAAAATTTTTGGAATCATACTCCTCTTTCTAGGATTGGCTTTTGTTTATTTTCTTCAAAGAGCCCATACCGTAGCCGGCAAGCCACTGCCACCTCTTGGCCATTTTCTGAATCCATACAGTGGTATCTGGCAAAATGCAGAAGCACCAGACAGTTATAGCGATATAGCCTTGAGCAGCAGCTCGGTGGCACAAGAGGTTCGTATCATTTTTGATGAGCGAATGGTGCCTCATATTTATGCTGAGAATCTAAAGGACGCACTCTTCGCACAGGGCTATGTAGAGGCGTATCACCGTCTATTTCAGATGGATATAAGTACTCGCTCACCAGCTGGCAGACTGTCTGAGGTACTCGGCCCAAACCTATTGGAATACGACAAAAAACAACGCAGACTCGGGCTGAGCTATGCCGCAGACAATGCAGTACGCAGTTGGCAACAATTTCCTGACCTGCTCAAAAATGTAGATGCCTACACCGCAGGAGTAAACTACTATATAAAAAACCTAAGTCCAGC
>JAOKFZ010000062.1 GCA_028247315.1 Bacteroidia bacterium
TACTTGTGCCATATTGTGCATCCACTGTTTGGAGCAGATTTAACCATCCGTTAGGCGGGTAGTATGTACCCGCATGAAAGGGCTTCCCGTCGGGCAAGGCAAAGCAATTGAGTGGCCATCCTCCACTACCTGTTATAATGTTCGCAGCGGTCATGTATATGGCATCTACATCCGGTCGTTCTTCTCTATCTACTTTTATGCAATAGAAGTGCTCATTCATATACTCGGCAATTTTTTCATTTACAAAGCTCTCATGCTCCATTACATGGCACCAGTGGCAGCTGCTGTAGCCTATACTTATGAGCAGTGGCTTGTCTAACTGCTTGGCTTCAGTTAGGTTGTCTTCGTTCCATGCATGCCAATCTACGGGATTATGAGCGTGCTGTAGGAGGTAGGGGCTAGTTTCATTTATGAGTTCGTTGGTGTGTTTATGCATGGTTTTTGTCTTATTCTTCTGACCACAACTGAAGAGTGATAATGAGAGGACAGTCATGGTCAAAATATAGTTTCGCGTCATATTAGAGTGGAAATGTACGGCAATAATTAATATTGAGACGTAACATGTTTTATTTTAGTTATTTTTGGTACTGTATGGTTAGAAAAATACTCTTGACCCTTTTATTAGGTGCTTATTGTTCATTTAGCTTTGCTCAATACACTCAAATTGGTAGTGGCTTCTTTAGCAGTGCTAATTTTGGACCTGTTCGTTCAGATACCACTTCCAGTGCATACTCTAAATTTGCATTTATGTATCCGTCTGCGGCACTTTCAACTCTGCAACATGGCGATACAATACGGGCACTTTCGTTTTATTTTAATGCCTTTGATTCGTTGCGTGGGAATTGCAATATGCGGATATTATTGTCGCCTTCTAGTGATGCAGATTTTGGATTTAATTCGCTCAACTGGGATAGCTCGGCACGCAGCGGTATGGTAGTGGTATTCAATGGTAATCCGAAGGAAATCATAGGCAATATTCCTGGTGAGGTACTTTTCCCTTTTCAGGAAGTATTTAGGTGGGACACCACAGGCGGAGCTATTCACCTAAAGGTTTTTGTGGAGTATATACAGTCTACCAATCAGACGGGCATATTTGCTTGGAACGTAGAAAATGGGTTTTCCGTTCCTAATTTTGTGTCTGCTAATGAGTCGAAATTTATTTATGGGATAAGCAACAACGGCATAGATAGCTTTACAAACAGGTCATCGGTAATAAAACCTACGCTGAAGCTATATCATCCTAGTTTTAGCCAAGATATCGAAGTAAATAAAATCTACAGTTTAGGAACTGTCCCTATACTAATGCGAAGAGCAGATACTATTAAAGCAATGGTTACCAATGTTGGGAGAGATAGTGTAAGCACTGCAAAAATATACTTAAGCGTAAGAGGTACTAGTACATACCTAGACAGTACCGTGTTAATCGACTTACCTCCTTATGGACAAACCTTGGTCAAATTTGGCAACTATACTGCTCAAAATATTGGTACAGAAACCCTTGCAGTAAGAGTAGAAGCAGATGATAATACCACGAATGATAGCTTGGCAATAACTAGAGAAGCAAATTACAATGTTTATTCGCACAACGATCCTTTTTCTCCCGCCAGTGGGGGAATTGGTTTCAACGGCGGCACAGGTGATTTTGTTGCAAAATTTTATGTGAATGGGACTTCATTCATCAATCAAATAACCGTAGATTTTAATCAAGCTAATCGACCGTTTCAGCTTGTCGTGTGGGATGATGATGGGATAAATGGATTACCAGGAACAGAACTATTTGTTTCAGATACTTCACAATCAGTAATTGGTACTTTCATTATGCCTGTATTGCCACGGATTTCAATAACTGGCGGTTACTATGTAGGTATCAGACAAACGAGCAATACCAATGTGTCTTTTACCTATCAAGACGAAACGCCAATAAGACCGCATACGTTTTATTTTACCTCTCCCGCAGGAAACACTGTTTGGACCAATTTTGATCCTGGATTTAATTTTAATTTCAATGTACGCCCCAGGCTTCAAGTGGCCAATGATGTTGCCGTCCTTGATTTTGTTACTCCAATAGACGGAGACAGTATTCTCTATAGCGAAACTGATTCTATAGATTTAGTAGCTCGTATTATCAATTTTGGATACCAAAATCAGGGTTCATTTATCGTAAGAGGTCAAATTTATAATCGATTCAATACGTTAGAAGAAACCAGGAATGTAATAATCTCACTGCCTGCAGAAGATACGGCTACGGTAGATTTTGGGAAGCTTTCTAAGTATAGGATAGGAAAGTACACTTTTAGAGTGACGGCTCTGCTGGCATTAGACAGTGTTATAGACAACAATCAAGCAGAGATTCAATTTGATTTTGTCAAGGAATATGATGTGGCTGTTGACCAAATATTTGGTCCTTCCGCTAATGAGCGTTTCGACATTCATAGGGATCCGTTACAGGCAGTAGTTCGCCTGGCAAATTATGGTGTAAAATCACATACGGATATGCCAGTTGTTCTGCAGTTGGTCAATAGCCAAGACCAAGTAGTCTATACACAGGCCAAGCTTGTTGATCTAGGAGCCCTTACCACTACAATATTCGCATTTGATACAACGTACTTAACTCTCAATGGTGATTTTACCTTGCGTGCATATACAGACCTAGCATCAGATAGCTTTCGCATAAACGATACAATGTTTGTCTTCCCTATAAAAGGCACAAAATCAGATGATGTCTTAATTACACATATTGCTACGCCAAGTGAAGGTGAAAAGTTTGCAAAGAATGCGTCTA
>JAOKFZ010000064.1 GCA_028247315.1 Bacteroidia bacterium
AAATCCATTGCTTCAAAATTATTGGATGGTAATACACCCGCCTACGTTGTTCTTGGGTTTTGCACTTACTATAGTACCGTTTGCATTTGCGGTTACCTCACTTTTCCAAAAAGAATACCGAGCTTGGATAAAACCGGCATTGCCATGGGCTCTTGCCGGGGGCATGGTGTTGGGAGCAGGCATCATCATGGGTGGTTTCTGGGCGTACGAGTCACTTAGTTTTGGAGGCTACTGGGCGTGGGATCCAGTAGAAAATGCTTCCTTGGTTCCCTGGTTGCTACTTATTAGTGGTATCCACCTCATGCTTATTAAAAAAGTTACTAATAGCTCTACCATAGCTGCCTATACATTGGTGATTTCTACATTTATTATGGTGTTGTATGCTACTTTTCTCACGCGGAGTGGTGTGCTAGGAGACACGTCTGTACACGCATTTACAGACTTGGGACTCGCGGGTCAGCTAATGCAGTTTGTGGTGCTATTTATATGGCTTCCTATCATAGCCGTGACCGAAGGAGCTCGCAAGCGTTGGTATATGATAATACCAGTGAGTGTCTTGGTGCTATTGCTTCCGTTTTATACCAAGTTGACTTTTTACCCGCTTCTCGTATTATCCATACTCGGCCTTATCTGGTTTGTGTTAAATCTGAATAAAAATTTAGATAATAATGCGAGTGAAGATAATGTAAGCAGTAGAGAGTTTTGGATGTTCATTGGTTCTCTTATGCTGGTGCTTAGTGCTGTTCAGATATTGGTAGGAACATCAAAACCTGTTTTCAATAAAATATTTGGCACCAACATGGTGCCGCCAGAAGATGTAATCGGATACTACAACCTCTATCAGATGCCTATAGCCATTGCTATTGCCGTTCTTATGGCAATGACCCAGTTTTTTAGATACAGAAATACCCCAGACATAGGCAAGTTGGCCAAAGAGATACTGATTACAGCGGCTATATCTGTGATGCTTACTGTGGGAGGGATATTCCTATTTGAAATTACCAATCCGGTGTACGTTATATTCATGCTAGCGGGCATCTATGCTTTCTTTGCTAATTTAGCGTATCTCGTTCTCTATGTACGCAAGGTCAAACTTTCGGGTTCGTCTATTGCACACATGGGTTTTGGGTTAATGTTGCTTGGTGTACTCGTGAGTAGTGCCAAGAAGCAAGTCATTACAGCAGATTTTAGTGGTCAGATGGGCAATTTTGATGAGGCCGCTCGTAGAGAGAATATGTTACTTATCAAAGATGAACCAACACGACTGGGTGATTTTATAGTAACCTACTTGGGCGATAGTATAGATGTAGACGATATTTACTTCAAGGTACATTATAAGAGTCTTGACGGTGAAGAAGAGTTTACGCTCATACCCAATACGCAGATCAATGAGGATATGGGTGGTATTCTCCCCAATCCAGATACCCGCCATTACCTCACGTACGATGTGTATACGCACATTACCTCATTGCCTAAGCCGCTTACAGATAGTATACCTTGGGAAAATGTAAAAGAGTACACGGTAGAAAAAGGAGATAGTATAATCACCAATAATGGTACAGTATATTTCACAGGAGTAGAGCAAGGAGATGGTAAGTCCATAGGACTAAAGAATACGACGTTAGCCAAAGCAATACTTAAAATAAAGCGAGGCAATACGAGTATAGATGCTGCTCCACTATTTGGTATCAATGCCAATACGTACTTTAGTATACGAGAAGAAGTAGCCGAAGCTGGATTGCGTTTTGGGTTTGAGATACGACCCACATTGGGTGGTGAGCCAACGGCTGTACTGGAGATTTCAGAGACAAAACCGCAACCAAAATTCATTGTAATGAAAGGTATTGTGTTTCCATATATCAACTTCTTATGGCTGGGCACAGTAATGATGGTGCTTGGTTTTGCTATAGCCACTTGGAATAGACTGGAGCTTAGAAAAAGCTAGATGAAATATAAAATCACATTTGTAGGAAGTGGCAATGTAGCTACCAATTTGGCTCATGCACTGGATGCTGCGGGTCATACTATAAATCAAGTGATTAGCAGGGATATAGACCGTGCTAAAATACTGGCAAGTAAGTTTGGAGCGTACTATGGGGATAGGCCACGTGAGATGTATAAAGACGCTGACTTTGTGCTTTTATGTGTGAGTGATGAAGCCTATTTCAGCGTACTGGAGGAGCTTCCTAGAGAAATGAAGGCGATTGTGTGTCATACAGCTGGACCCGTAGGAATGGAAATCTTAGCGAACTATTCTGGAGACTATGGCGTATTCTATCCGTTGCAAAGCTTCAGAAAAGAGGAGGTGAAAGATATGTTAGACGTTCCCCTCTTTATAGAGTGGAGTTCAGATACGGTGAGAGAAAAGCTGCACAACCTCGCAGATTCTATTTCTAATAGAGTACGGGAAGTCAATAGTGTCCAGCGAGAGAAGTATCACTTAGCTGCTGTATTTGCCAATAATTTCACCAATGCCATGTATGCCGTAGCAGATGACTATCTTACCACCAATGGATTGGATTTTGATAACTTGCTTCCTATCATAAAAGAGACAGCGGACAGATTAAAAAAAGGAAAGCCAAATCAATGGCAAACCGGTCCAGCTAAACGAGGAGATAAGGCCATTTTAGAGAAGCATCTT
>JAOKFZ010000066.1 GCA_028247315.1 Bacteroidia bacterium
AACCGACCAGAGGCTACTGCAGAATGTATGCACGGTGATTATTTTCTTACGGGAGATATAGGTATCATGGACGAAGACGGATTCTTCAAAATAGTAGACCGTAAGAAAGAAATGGTGTGTGTGTCTGGCTTTAATGTATACCCAAGTGAGGTAGAAGCTATAGTAAGCAGCCATCCGAAGGTACTAGAGGTAGGAGTAAGGAGCGAACCAGACCCTAAGACTACCGAGTGTGTAATGGCCTTCGTAGTGAAAAAAGATGATAGCCTTACCGAGCAAGAAGTACGGGACTTCTGCCGTGAGAAACTAACCAACTACAAAGTACCTAAAATCGTGGTATTCCGCGATGAGTTACCCAAAAGTAACGTAGGAAAAATTCTTAGACGTAAGTTGGTGTAGACCTCAACGTAAATTAGCTTAAAAAAAAACGAGCTTTCAGATTATCTGAAAGCTCGTTTTTTTATGATCTATTATCCCTACTGATTTCCCAGTATGATTGGCAATCCATCTTTACCGCTTCCTACTACCACTACTTTTGAGTTGGGAGATGCGGCCAGTTTTAGTGTTGCTTCTATACCTTTTTCTTTCAGTATTTTATCCGTCAGAGATGCACTCAGTATCTTGTTGGCTATAGCTTTACCTTCAGCATCTATTTTTTGGCGTTCTGCTTCTTTTTTGGCTTTTACCAGTCTAAACTCATACTCCAATGCTTCTTGCTCTTGTCTCAGTTTACGTTCTATAGCTTCTTTTATAGTAGGAGGTAGTGTCACATCTCTTACCAGTATTTCGTTCAGCTGGATGTACTGCGAACTCACTATTTTTTTAGCCTCTTCAAATATTTCCTTCTGTATAGCGTCTCGCTTGCTACTATAGAGTTGCTCTGGTGTGTATCGTCCCACTACACTTCTGGCTGCAGAACGTATCGTTGGAAGCAATATGCGGTCGATGTAGTCTTCTCCTTTTTCTTGGTGTAGTTTACCCAAGTTTTGGAAGTCTGGCTGAAACCAAGCTGAAGCATCCAGTTTTATTTCTAGACCGTTGCTACTGAGTACAGACATTTTTTCGAATACCTCCTGTTGTCGCACAGCATAGATAATCATTTTATTCCACGGAGCTACAAAGTGAAATCCTTCACCAAATGTTTCTTGAGTTACTACACCTCCACTAAAGGTCTTGTAGAGCACGCCCGCTTGCCCGGAACGTATAGTTACCGTAGATTTCACAAAGAGTATGAGTAGAAACAGACCCATTACAAGTAAGCTTAATCCCTTACCCGGTAGTTTAGGAAATTTTGGTGTGTTGATGTTATAGTTTTGTGCCATAATGTTGTTTTATAATTTTACGCAAGGTATGATATTGTATACAGATAGTGACTTAATACTGCATTAACTTAATAGTTTGTCTACGCTATCTATTACCTCATTTACCTTTATACTGAAAATAGTAGAGTTCTCAATCGTTTGCTGGTCGTGGCCTCTCGCCAAAAAGTAGTGGTGTATTATGCTTTTATCATTTTTTGGATAAAATACGTTCCTTACTCCGGGACCAAAGAGTGCTATAGTCGGCGTATTTTGAGCAGCAGCTATATGTAGCGGACCGCTCTCATTACCGATAAAAAGTGATGCCTTTTCACAAAGTGCAGCATACTCCAATAGGTTAAATGCTCCAACTACGTTTAAGTTGGATTTACTTTTCACCAATGCCAAGCATTGGTTATTGATTGCCTTATCATCTGTCCCACCTACAAGTAGGCATGGCAGAGAGTAGGTGTTATTTATGTGAGTAATCACCTCTGCATATCGCTCAACAGGCCATCTACGAGCTTCGTCTCTTGCACCGAGATGCATGATAATAAATGGAGATGCACCTTCTGGAACTATGTAGTTGTTTACTGTATTGTGTTCTGTGTCACTGGTAATTATCTTGTTGCTCCAGATTATTTCTTTCTTAAGTAGATACTGTATTACAGCTATATTGGTGTCTATCTCGTTTTTCTGCCCTCCACTAAATTTGTTTTTAAAACGAATACTACCTCGGTCGAGTCTTAGTTTGGGTTTGTGTTTTAGAGCGTAGCTTAACGTTTCTTCTGTCCCACGTAAATCGATTATTAAGTCGTAAGTGTTCTGCGTCACTTCGTCAAAGTTATTTACACAGTTTACGTAGTCTATGTGTTTAAAGAAAATAGTGTTGAACTCCTTACATACTAATGTTTGCTTAGCAGCAGGGTAGAGGGCATTGAGATTGTAAAACACAGGTAACGCAGTAACCAAGTCACCTATCTCATCCATTTTGATGATGAGGATGGATTTAAAATCATAGGATTGGTCACCCAACAAGTTGATATACTTACTGGCAGCCCACGACTTGAAATAGAGTATCTTTTCGTTCACTTTTACCCTGCAATTATAGGATATAAGACTGGTCTGCTGGGTGCGGCATCAGATTCGAAATTGCTAATATTTAGTTTTAGCAAGTATTCACCATCTTTTATGTCATCTCGGATGAAGGCAAATTCTGTAATAGAGGCATCCAACCTTGGATTGTTTGGATATTGCCAAAAAGCGTAGTGTGAAGCCATAGCCCCACCATCCCATTCTGGATCTACACTCGGTAAATCAATAAT
>JAOKFZ010000063.1 GCA_028247315.1 Bacteroidia bacterium
TTCTAATTTTAAAGACTACTACGCCCCAATAGATAAAGAAGTAGCTGAGGCTATGATTGGTTATTATGTAAATGATATTCCGGCAAATCTGCGTCCGGCAAAATTCAATGCTATGCTTACCAAGAGCAAAGGAGATATTGCTAAAATGGTAGCGTGTATTTTCGATGAATCGATACTGGTTGACCAAGTGAAAGCAGAAGCATTTTTGGCAGCTCCAAGTGCGAAGAAGCTGAAGAAAGATAAAGGAGTAGCGTTTGCTGGTGCGATGCTCAATTTCTACATACAAGACTTACAAGGAATGTTTGCAGAAGCAGAGCAAAATCGTGCTACAGCAGATAGATTATACAAAGCAGCTTTATTTGAGATGTACCCAAATAAATTGTTTGCACCAAATGCAAATAGTTCTATGCGTTTCACGTATGGTCAGGTATTGGACTACTCGCCAGGTGACGCTATGATGTATAAGCATTATACTACCATGACTGGTGTACTCGAAAAGTACCAACCGGGAGACAGTGAATTTGATTTGCCAAAAGGTTACTTAGCTAAAGCCAAAGAAGGCGATTTTGGTCAGTATGCAAAAGAAGGTGAAGACTTAAGAATATGTTTCCTTACCAATCACGATATTACTGGAGGTAACTCAGGTAGCCCAGTGATTAATGGTAATGGTGAACTTATAGGTCTTGCATTTGATGGTAACTGGGAGGCTATGAGTGGCGATATTGCCTTTGAGCCAGAGTTGCAGCGAACCATTTCAGTAGATATTCGCTATGTACTGTGGTGTATAGACAAGCTTGCAGGTGCTAAGCACATTGTAGATGAAATGACATTAGCGAGATAAGCTGAATAGATAGTATTAATAGAAGGCTACTCCAATTCGGAGTAGCCTTTTTCATGTTTGAGTGTTTCACCTCAATGTCTTGTTAAAATAGTACCAGGTTAGGCGTGGTCCGTAGTAAGCCGTTTTTGTAGGATATTTTCCAATTATTTTTAGCATGTGGCTAAGCAAGTGTTTGAACATTTTTAGTCTGTGAAAAGGTCCCAATGCATCACTAATGAGGTTTATACTTTTATCAGAAGGGGTGTCTAGCGTGTCATCTGCCACATTCAGTACATGCTCAAAGTATTGAAGAAGTGATAGTGTAGCGTTAAATGTTTCTAATTGGCCGTATTTCGTTTGCAATAGTGCCCGCAGTAATCCGATTACTGCGGCTCCTTCTTCGATGAGCAAGTCAATCAAAGTACCACTTTTATTCGCTTCTTGTTTAGCTATTGCTATGGCGATTATCGCTTTGCCAAATGATTTCAGATCAGGTTTTATACCTTCAGTTTTGCAATGCTGTATGAATAGGAATAGATCCTTCAAATGAACAGCTTCACACGTGAATATGAATTTCTCTTGTTCTACAAACTGACAAATTTCGTTTTTGAAAACAAGGTAATTGTCTATAGCCCATACCTTTTCAAACAAGCCGTCATATAGAGCAAGTAAGGTATGCTGCTGTTTTATATTGAGCTCATCCAGGTACTGGTCTATAAAACTAGCTACAATACCAAGTTGATTGAATAAGTCTGGTGATATTTCCTTTGAGACCTCACGGCTCAATATGCAATGAACCATTTGTAGACACGTAACATACTTCTTAGAGCGATGCGTGATTTTGCTATCCGCTGCAAAGGGTGTGTCTATTACAAGGTGTTGATTCATTCTGAGTATACTCCTCAAAAGTACAAATTCTACCGTTAATACTGCATGACCAAAGAATACGTCATCGGCAGTTTTTCTTTCAGTGATTCTATCACATACTCGCACGGGGCTCGCTCTACCATACCTTTAAAACAGTTGTGTGGTGAGTAGTCAAACTCTTCAAAATGCTTCACATTCAACCCTTTATTCAATAAAGCGGTGAATACTTCGGATAGGGGATGATTCCATCCTATCTCTTTTAGCTCTATATCTGCTTGAGGGTCGGCATAAGTACCGGGGCTCGTTTCTATGATGGCTTCTTTGTTGAAATAGGAAAACATCAGGTCTTTGAAATCAGCATCGTACATCCATACTGCCGGATGAAGCTCTACAAAAATGAATTTACCATTGGGTTTCATAAAGTGGCTCACTATGTCTGCCCACTTATCCATATCTGGTAACCAGCCTATGGTGCCATATGAGGTAAACACGATATCAAATTTTTCGTGGATGTGTTCTTTGGCACTGTATACATCACAACAAATAAATTGGGCGTTTAGACCCAGTGTATTATTTAGTTCTTTGGCCTTCGCTATCGATGCATCTGATATATCTAGTCCTGTTACCTCTGCACCCATACGAGCAAGGCTCAAGCTATCTTGTCCAAAATGGCATTGCAAATGCAATATTTTTTTACCTGCAATATCTCCCAGTAAGTTGATCTCTATTGGCTTTAACGTGTTTTTGCCTGCCAAGAAATTGTCCATTTCATAAAAATCACTAGCTACATGAATTTTGGTTTTTTCATTCCACAGGTGTTTGTTTATTTTAAAGTATTCGTTGCTCATTCGTTTAGCAGTTTCAGAGTCTCTGCTACCGACTGTACAGGCAGTTGGCAAGCTCCATGCTGACAAACATAAATATTTGTTTGCCCTTTTACATGCCGGTTCCTAAACATAGGTAAGTCAGAATCTTTTGTAGAGAAAGCAACTAT
>JAOKFZ010000065.1 GCA_028247315.1 Bacteroidia bacterium
GCGTATTTTCTTTTGCAGTTGGTTCTTAGCTAATTTAAAAGATACTTATCAACCACTGACTATATTTACATTGGTAGGATATGTTTTTAGAAATAGCACTCTTTGAATTTTACGCCAAACAAAAACGGGGAAATTCTGTTTTGTTTTCAACAAAAGACAAATATTCATGATGCGTGCCTTACATAAATCCACTCTTACCCTCTTAATTCTTGCCTTTTCTAATTCTGTCTTTGCCCAAACTCCGTGTGACGCAGATCACAGAGTGCTACTAACAGACTATTCCTTTTCGCCTGCAGAGCTAATTATCGCTCCAGGAGAAACCGTTGCTTTTATCAATGCAGAAGGAACGCATAATGTCAATGGAATTAAGAATACGGTTACTGGAGACTCCTTCAATAATCCCGAATCCTTTTCATTGCCTGAATCAGAAGGAAACATTAATGGATATTGTATGGGTGTGGTCACCTTCACGACAGCTGGCGTATACAATTACGATTGTAGCATAGGTTTACAAGCGGAGCTGGGTATGATTGGTAAAATAACAGTAGACGCCTTTACTATTCAAGATCTTCTAGGTCAATATGTGATTCCAGAATTATTTAATTCATCGTATGCCTTCAATGCATACTTGGGCCCAGAATTGGATAGTACCGTTGCATATACCGTATTTGTGCCAAATGATGACGCTGTAGACGAAATAATGGAGCACATGCAGCTCAGTCAATTCGACATGCTAGGATTTTATGATTTAAAACCTGCTCTCAAGTATCACATTGCGAAGGGTGTTTATATGGCTAAAGACTTATTAGATGGGCAGCTTCTACCTACGCTGTATGGCCAAGATTTAACTATATCTGAAGTTGATGGTGTATTCATGGTCAATGATGCAGAAATTATTTCAACGGATTACACCGCAGACAATGGTGTAATTCATGTCATTAATAAAACATTGGCACCAACGGGATTGCCTAAGGCTTCCGTTTGGGATATCATTGAACAAAGTGAAGACCATCAGATTTTGGCGTCTGCTATTCAAATAGCTGGTTTCCAAGAGCCATTGCGTCAGCAAGCCGAGCTAGACCCAAACGGTTCTACTGCATCGGGAAATGAACTTCCAGGGCCGTTCACAATTTTTGCCCCTACTGATGAAGCAATCAATTTCTTTTCTCAAAAAATTGGAATGACATCCGACGAGTTTTTGAATTCTCCCCTTATTTATGATTTTATCAACCAACACATAGTTGAAAGTAGGAATTTAGGTTCAGATATCACTAACGGACAAATACTCGTCAATTATGGAGGAGATAACCTTGAACTGACCGTAAATACCGACGGTCTTTTTGTAGATAACGTAAAAATTGTTGTTGAAGACATTTTAGCCTACAATGGAGTTGTTCATGTCATTAACGCAATAATTCCTATTGATATACCTGACCCAGCGGGAAATTGTGATATCTGGACTGTGGGAATGTATGATTCTGATGGAGATGGATGGCGTGAGACACAGCTATACATAGAGGTAGATGGAGAACTAATCAGTCAACAGACCTTGATTTTTGGGAGTTCTTCTTTTTACAAATTTGGTGTGGATTCTGGTGCTGTAGTAAACCTATACTCATTCTCACCCTGGGCTAATGTGAATAGCGAGTCGTATATACTGTTTGATGGAAACAATCAAGAGATTGCATCTTCAGGAAAAAATGGCAGAAGAGCTGGAAATTCATTGGGCATAATCGCTTGTGCTGAAACCCCTGACTGCGGAAACATAAACGTTACGTTATTGGACCGAAGTGGCCAAGACGAAGGATGGGGAAGAGGCACCCTTGATGTATTCATTAACAAAGACCTGTATCTATCCATACCATTTTATTCAGGTAGTGAGCAAAGCACATCTATCCCAGTAAACTATGGTAATGTTTTTGATTTTTATTACACAGAGGGATCCTTTACTGCCGAATATAATTCTTACATTATTTATGGCCCAGATGGCGATATTCTTGTAGACCAAGACAATGATGATCAAATTCCAGCTAGCGTTGTTGACATCAAGGTATGTGAAGACATTAAAGATATTTACTCGGGATATACAAATGATAATCCTGCGGTCTATCCGAATTTGTATTCTGAAAATACGGATACACGTGTCTTCCCAAACCCAGCTACCAATCAATTGACTATTACGTCAGATATTGAAATTTCACGCGTTAGTATTTATGACCTTTTTGGTAAAAAAATGTATGACAAGCCACATCAAGAAATGGCTATAGATGTTTCTTCACTGGCAGTAGGAACGTACATAGTGAAGGCAGAAAAAACAACAGGGTTCGAATTCTTCACGGTTTCGATTATTCGTTAACTTCACCTCTTATCCTTACATCCCCTTGGCAATCTAAAACTCTTGCCCTCTTGTGATTATTCAAGTCATTCGTTGGTCCAGATATACCTTCGAATGCTATCTTGACCGGAAGAGAAAAACACAAAAAAACGGAGCAATGAAATACAATCTCATTGCTCCGTTTTGGTAACACCTCTAATCTAGCCTTTAAGCTGATTAAATGGTCTTTTTACTGTTTGATTACCTTCAGGTGTTTAGTACCTTGCTTAGAAGTTAATTCTATAATGT
>JAOKFZ010000067.1 GCA_028247315.1 Bacteroidia bacterium
TTTCGGTTTTCCATTTTCTACCGCTGTGTTTCCAGTATTCCCACGTACCGTGCTTCATATTATCTATAAATTCACCTTTACATTTGCCAAATAGATTACTCGCTCCAAGTTCCCACTTCCCATTCTTTTTACCTTTGATGTACGATCCGCTATCTCCACCACCATTGTTATGCTTGTGTTCTACCCATTCTCCTTCTTTCAAATCGTCTAAGTATTCACCGTATGTGTCTAAACCTTGCTCTTTATAGAGTTCGTATTTGCCATTCCGCTTACCATTTTTATAGGTAATTATTTCTAGCGGGTTACCATTCATAGTATAGAGAACCGTTTCTCCATCTAGTTTTCCTTTTTTATAAGTTTCCTTCATTATCACTTGCCCTTCTAAGGTGTAGGATAATTGTTCGCCAGTAGCTAATCCATCTGCATAATCACAGGTTTCAGCAACCTTGCCGCTAATGTGATAAAGTACGGTCTTTCCATCCCTTAGGCCATTTTTGTATGTGATCTCTTTACGCAATTTTTCTTCTCTATCAAATGATGTGACTACACCGTCTGGCTTGCCATCCTTGTATGTTCCAACCTGCTCTTTCTTTCCATTTGAGTGGTAGAGAATAAACGCTCCTGACTCTTTTCCTGCTCTGAAAGTTGCTTTCTTTTTGGGTCTAGCACTCACATAGTGAGATATGTAGCCGCCATCTAATATGCCATTGAGATATCTGCATTGTACTTCTGGAGCTCCATTTCTATAAAAAGTTTTAAATTCACCATGACGTACTCCTTTACTGTATCCTATTACTTGGTCTTGCTTTCCGTCTTCATACCAACTTTTAAACGTACCGTCTATTTGGCCATCATTCCAAGTGATACGTTGCATAGGCTTATTGTTGCTAGGCCACAGGAGTAGCGTCTCTCCCGTGTATGGAGTGCTTTTGTAGTAGTACAATCCGTCATTTTCTTTTACCAGTTTTGTAAAAGCTATTTTAGACTGACTATATCCGTGTAGTGCACATGTCGCAAGTATTGCAATAAGTAAATTTCTCATTTGTTCGTTTATAAGTGGAAGCAAAGGTATTTATTGTGTAGCGTCTGTAGAATAGCAGTTTTTCACGATTTGTTCCACATCCTGTTTTAGCATACAGTCGAAGTGCCCACGCGGGCATCTATCACTACCTAGTTTACTGCAGGGTTGGCATGGGAGGTTAACTATATGATTGGTAATGTTATCGGTATTGGATCGGTAGGCGTACATTCCAAAGTCTGGGCTTGTGTTCCCCCATATCGTTTGTATGGGAATATCAAATGATGATGCAATATGCATCAATCCTGTATCACTTGTTATTATTCCAGCACTTTGTTGTATCACAAAAGCCGCATCTGTTATCGATACTTTATTCACTAAGTTGAGTGAAACATTATCGATGAGAGACATTATTTCATCTGCTTTGTTCTTATCACTGTTGCCACCACCTAGCAATACAATGTTTTGGTTTAAACGTTTAATCAATGACAGGATAACGCTGACTGGAATTTGTTTCGTAGCATACGTTCCGCCTATTACAATACAGATGTAGTCTTTCTGTACCAGGTTATACTGGGCCAGATCAAAAAAATAATCAGCTGGAAAATGGTAGTCTATAGATCTATCATTGGTGTCTAGTCCAAGAGACTCTAGAGCTTCGGCATATCTATCTATAATGTGTTTTTTAGGGAGAAGGTTTATTTTAAAATTAACAAATAGCCATTTCTGAATATTCAGTTTCTTGAAAGTAAGATGTTCGGTGGCCAGAGATTTGCGTATTTTTTTACTCCGTATGTTTTTATGTAAGTCGATGACAAGTTCAAACTGCTCCTGCTTTAGGGCAGAGATGGTTGAGTTTATGTTGTTATCTAAAAAATGTAACTTACTCACATTTGGATTGCTCTCTAAAAGACTAGCAAACTGTGGCTTGGTGAGGTAGTGCACTTCTGCTTTCTTTTGTGTGTGAAGCCACCGAAGCACAGGTGTGGTAAGCACTATATCACCAATGGAGCTAAAACGGATTACAAGTACCTTCATTTTCTTGGTGACCGAGACCATATTACCTCTCCACGGCTAAAAGCGAGTTCTATTACATATGCCGCAGTCTTGCCCTTTTCTATCTCTGCAATAAAAACTGCTTGTGTACCTATTTCTTTCAATTCTACTTGCATCATGTGCTTTATTATGCCGTACTTACCTTTCATATTACACGGCATACGATGTACATCAAAATCTCCAGTATCAAAAAAATTCGTGTAATAATTCGCTTCTGTCGCCGTATCTTGCCTTAACGGGTCTGCCTCAAACCGCGTTTTCTCGAAATAATCTATGTA
>JAOKFZ010000068.1 GCA_028247315.1 Bacteroidia bacterium
TTTCTATTTAAGCCTGCAAAAGTAAGATTAATTCTCAATTATTAGTTACTGTTAACAACAAATATTTGTTGTTAAAATATTTTTATTGAAACGCATATCTATTTCTTCAAACGTAAACAGTAGGCGTACCAATTTAGACATATCTCTAGATTGGCATAATCTATTCATGCCTTAATACCCTCCAGCCCATTTTCTCACAAACCACTCTAGGCCCAGTAGACCAAAGAGCAGCCAGAAAAGCCACTTCATTTTGATGAGATCTTCCAGTTTATTTTCTTCGGTGATTACCGATTTGAGTGCTTTGTTCTCTATCAAATCCTTGCCCAGTTTTGCCATCTCCGAAAAAGGAACAAATTTACCTCCTGTAGTTTTCGACAACCCACGCAATAGCTTAAAGTCTGCCGTAAGGTTGACCAACTCTTTTTGCTGACCCAATACCGTGAAGTAACCATTGTCCTTTAATTTCACTCCTCCTACCGTAGCATTTGCAGTGTATTGATACGCTCCTGCTGCTAGATTCTGCAATACCAATCTGTACTGACTGCCGGTCGCTGTCATGGTATGCTTGTACACCTTACCCGCAGCATCTTTTAAGCTCACATTGATCTCTTGCCCGCCAAGAGCCTCCAAACTCTGATTGTACAACTCCCCTAGCACCGTAACACGCTCTCCTACCCCATATTGCTTGGCACTCGGATACACGTTCAGTAATTTTTTATCTTCTTTTACGGCCAAGTACTGCACCATTTTACTGATGAGGTCATTTACGTTTTCGTGGCTTTCGTTTTGCTCAAACTCTGCGAGTCTCCACTGCCACAATCCAGAACCTGCGAGCAGCCCAAACCGTACTTTGCCTCCACTACTCAGCAAAGCCAATGGCTCCTGTGTAGGTACAGCTCCTATCTGCTGATAGAACAATACATCACTTGATTGGTAGCCGGTATACTTGCCAAACGATGCTCGTAGTGGCGGCCATTTCTTAATACTGCTTGTCACATCTGACGCTAAGTCAAAATATTCGAAATTGCCATTGACCAAGGGAAGGGCTGCATTGGTTCCCCTACCTCGGGCGATATATTTTATGTCTTGACTGCCTGCACTAAAAATTCGTCCATTAAAACCATCTCCTGCGATAAGCAAGACGGGAACACCACTGCTACGCAATTTCTCATATAATACCAACTCTGCTTGCGAGGTAAACCAATTGTGCAATACAACCAAATCAAATTCATTACTGACTTCGTATGACCCTAGCGATATGATAGCTTCATAGTTTTCATTGGTATTGATGGTAGTTCGCAGCATACCTAAATCTGGATGTGGTGAAGCCGCCCAAATACCAACCTTCTTTTTCCCATCGATCACATCTACATAAAAGGTGTATGCATTATTTGCCTTATTGTTCTCATTATCAAAAGTAGTTAATCGTATTTCTACTTTATTCTGACCAATCTTGCCCGCTTTGGCTACTACATCTATCTCTTGATAATAAGACTCTTTGGATATACTAATACTCTTTTGCGTAAGCATATTACCATTGAGCAATACCTGCATATTTACCTGATTGCCTTGGAGCTTGTTTGCTTTCAGCTCTATGCGAAACGGAAAGGCATTGCCTAAATATGCCAGTGAGTTGTGCGATACATTATTGACACTCAAATCGGCGTAGACCATAGTATCACCAATCCCAACTGTATAAATAGGCACTTTATAATTGTCTGCAATGAAACTTGGATTACTTCCTGCATTGTAAATACCATCACCCAACAGCACAACACCACCCAAGTTTTGGTTGACATATTGCTCATTGACGTACCGCAAGGCTTGATTTAGATTACTCTCACTGCCTGTGTATGATAGTTTATCTAAAGGTGCAAATCGAGCTACATCACTATAGCTAATCGTATTCACCTCGTACTTCTGGCCAAGTTCAGTTTGCAATACACGTAGTGAGGCAGGTATCTGCTCTGCAGCACTATCGTTTTGTACTATCGACTTACTATCGTCTACCAGTATAGCTATAATTGGTTTCTGAGTTTCGAAACCTGCATACCTGAGTACTGGACCAAGCAGCAAAAAAGCCAAAAGGCTAGCTAACGAAAAGCGTAAAACAGGCAACACGATTTGCACCCACTTGTACTCGGCAAATCGGTCCGAATTCTTCGATTTATAATACAATACACCAGCATATACGACACCCACTACAAGACAAAACACGACAAACCCCCAAGGGTAGGATATGGAGATATTCCAATTCAAGCGGTAAAATTAATAAAATGGTTGATTAGTTGACTCTGGATACTGAATTACAGTCATTGTCATTAAACAACGGT
>JAOKFZ010000069.1 GCA_028247315.1 Bacteroidia bacterium
GGTCAGCGTATGTAGCACGTGCTTCATATACACTAGCTCCACGGTCTATTAATGTACCTGGTGCTATTTCAACCTGTGTAGGGTCTAAATCTGCATTTAATGCAGTGTTTTGGGCTTTGCCTGGGCCATACCATGCCAGTGGTGAGAATACTTTTTGATCTACCAGTGCAAAGTTATAGTTGAATCTATTGGTGAACGTAAGGTTATCTGTGATGTCATAGGCAAGTTCTTCTTTACCTACAAACTTGTCTACATAGCTCGTATTGTAGGTGTTTTGTATTTGAGCTATCGGGTTGATAATATCACTTACTTCCTCTAGGTATGAATACGTTCCATTTGCTTCTTGCACTGGATCTGTGGGAAAAGCATTGATTGTATTGTACAATACAGATCCTATTCCGTTTTCAGGAAGAGCACTACGTTCTTCATTGGTATAAAGGAATACACTGCTTAGTCTAAGTCTATCGCTCATTTCAGTGTTAAGGTTTACGCGAGCGTTCAGTCGGGTAAAGTTAGCCTTATCGCCTCCAACTATACCATCTTGCGTAAAATAGCTGCCACCTATAGAGTAGGTAGTTTTTTCGCTACCGCCACTTATTGTAATGTTATGGCTACTTATGTTGGCATTTTGGAAGACTGCGTCTTGCCAATCCGTTCCTTCTCCTAGTTGAGTATTAGAAAATGGTAAGGCATCTCCTCCATTGGCAAACGTTTCGTTTTTGATTACGGCATATTCGTTAGCATTAAGTAGACTCAGTCTTTTAGCTGATTGCTGCATACCGAAGTAGGTGCTGTATTCTATTTTTGGTTTCGTGTTTGCACGGCCTTGTTTGGTAGTGATAAGTATAACCCCATTTGCAGCACGTACACCATAGATGCCCGCTGTGGCGTCTTTTAGAACATTTATACTTTCTATGTCATTTGGGTTCAAAGCGTTTAACCCTTCCGAATCATAAACAACTCCGTCTACCAAAATAAGCGGATCGTTATCACCAAAAGTAGAAAGGCCACGGATACGGATACTCGCTCCACCTCCTGGCGATCCCGAGTTAGTGTTGATCGCAACACCAGCCACTTTTCCTTGTAGAGCTTGATCTACTCTAGGAATATTTAGTTTTTCTAAGTCTTTTCCGTCAACTTGAGTACTTGCTCCGGTAAATTCTTTCTTGGTAGCAGTTCCATATCCTACTACCATTACTTCTCCTATGCCTACAGAGTTTTCACTCAGTTGGATGGCAATATTTTTTCTACCAAGGACTGCTATTTCTTTGTTTTTAAAACCAGAGTAAGTTACTTTTAGCACAGTGCCTGACGCATCTGTCACTTGTAGCGAAAAAGCACCTTTTGAATCAGTGATTTTCCCGTTTTTGGTTCCTTTTACAACTACTGCTGCCCCTACAATTGGTTGATTTAGGCTGTCTATTACGGTTCCTGAAATGGTAGTTTGTGCAATTGAAAGACTACAAATACTAGCTGCAAGAACTAATGTGAAGAGATGTTTAATCATAAATTAGTTAATTGATAATTGCGAATATATGGAAACTTATAGTAAAAAAAACTATAAGTGTTTTGTTGCTTCCTAAATTTACTGTTCAGATAAAGAAGATAAGTAATAATAAGTTGATTTTCATTTTAGTAAAGGTAGGATAATTACTCCATAAAAATGCAATATTCTGACTGTGCCATTGTTACACAGCTAGTAATAAGAATCAGTATTAAGAGAGAGTAACGTTCTAACTAATGCCTGTTCGTTCTACGCTTCTATCTATTTTGGCAAGCATACCTTGTAGTGCCTTTCCTGGCCCAACTTCAGTAAATGATGTTGCTCCATCTGCAATCATGTTTTGAACAGATTGCGTCCATTTCACGGAGCTAGTCAGTTGTGCTATTAGATTGGCCTTTATAGTCTCTGGAGATGTTTCTCCTTGTGTGCTCACGTTTTGATATACTGGGCACGATGGCATGCTAAAGGTTGTTTCTTCTATTGCCTTGGCAAGTTCCTCTCGAGCTGGTTCCATTAGGGGTGAATGAAAAGCTCCGCCTACTGGCAGTTTGAGTGCTCTTCGAGCTCCTTTTTCTGTGAGTGCTTCGCACGCCTGATCTATTCCTTCATTGCTTCCAGATATGACCAGCT
>JAOKFZ010000007.1:0-52500 GCA_028247315.1 Bacteroidia bacterium
GGTTGTATTTCTCTTATTTTTTGTAGTGATGTATCTAGACATACCTGGTACACCTGAGCCTTTTTGCTCTGTACACTCCAAGATTACTTGTACTCTGTTACCTTTCTTTGCCATTCCTTACTTATATTTTTCCGTTTTTCAACAAACTGTTTAAACAAGCACTTATGCCTTTCTTGTTGATTGTTTTCAACGCAGACGTACTTACTTTTAACGTAATCCACTCATCTTGCTCAGGCAGATAGAATTTCTTCGTTTGAAGATTTGGATAAAACCTTCTTTTCGTTCTTCTCTTAGAGTGAGAAACATTGTTCCCGCTCATCGCTTTCTTACCTGTTAAATCACAAACTCTAGACATACCTCTCTTTTTTAGGGCTGCAAAGATGTATTTAATATTTTATTTATACAACACTTATGGATACAAAAGATATTTTTTTCTCATCTCCCTATATTTTGCCAAATCTGGCTCCCACCTTTTACGTATCTCTTCTATGCTCCTCCCCTTCTCTATATCCTCTCGAAGCGTTTTATTCCCCGCTAGCTTGTAGAAAAAAGCTTTAAAATAAGGACCGTTTTCTTCTTTGTTACTTTGGTAAAACAGTATCAACCATTCGAGTTTCATTCTGGGATTGGCAAATAAGTCTCCATTTGCTATATCGTCTACCCTCATTCCTGTACAAATCTCATTTTCATATTTAGGATGGTCTGATGTGCCCGGCATGCTTCTTGGTTTGAAAGCAAATTCACTCTGAAAACCTGGCCGACCCACCAACTGAAACGGTTCATCTGTACCTCTGCCTATGCTCACGTTCGTCCCTTCAAACATACCCAGGTATGGATACAGGTAAACCGCATTCATATTCGGCAAATTGGGACTTGGTTTTATGGGCAATAGGTACATACTATCATGCGTATAGTTAGCACAAGGCACAACTATTACATCACACGATATTTCTCCTTTCAACCATTTTTCACCGTTGATCATACCAGCAAGCTCGCCTACTGTGAGGCCATGTACGGTAGGAATGGGATGCATCCCTATAAAAGACTTGTATTCTGGCTGTAAGATAGGTCCGTCTACATAAAATCCATTGGGGTTAGGTCTGTCTAATACTACTACTGTCTTACCTTCCTCTGCACACGCTTCCATAACATAGTGCATCGTAGATATATAGGTGTAAAACCTTACTCCTACATCTTGTATATCAAATACCACCACATCTACGTCTGCCAGCATCTGTGCATTTGGCTTCTTATTCTTACCGTACAGAGAAACTACGGAAAGCCCTGTTTCAATGTCTTTACCATTATTGACAAGTGCACCTGCACTATGATCTCCTCTAAAACCGTGTTCTGGAGCAAAAACTTTCACAATATTTACTCCCAAAGATCTCAGGGTATCTACTATATGTGTTTCTCCTATGGTAGATGTCTGATTAACAACAGTGGCTACTCGTTTGCCTTCTAGCAACTTTAGATATTGGTCCAATCGTTCTGCACCCAACTTTATCCTGCTTGAAGTAGCTTTTAGCACTTCTGCTTGCTGTGCTTTTGTGCTGTTATGGTCTGATGACATACAGGCAGTAAAAATCACCATCAAAAGTGTAATAAATATCGTTTTTTTCATTTAAGTTTATAACCTTGCAGGGTCAAAAATATGCAAATAGGTTACTACATAGCAAAGAAGCTAAGCTTTAGTAAACAACAATCATTTACCAAAACGATCACTGTACTAGCCATATCAGCCGTGAGTATTAGCGTATGCGTGGTGATTTTAGCCTTTGGTATTTTGCTTGGTTTCAAAAAAGAGATACGAGCCAAGGTACGCGGATATGCTGGAGATATTAGTATCTCTCGCTACCAACTGGCAGATGGTAGTGAGTCCAATCTTTTTATTATAGACAGTGCTTTTTTAGCTAAAGCAAAAAACACTCCTGGTGTAGAAACCGTCTTCCCCTTTATTCGTAAACAAGGTATACTGAAGTCTGACTCCATTCTCGAGGGCATTGTGATCAAGGCCATACCTGCTAATTACGATTTTTCTTTTTACCGTAAACACCTGAAACGAGGCCAGGCACCACACTACACCGACAGCACAGATAGCTACGACATAATGCTGTCTGAATATACTGCCACCATTATGGGTGTGGATACGGGAGATAATCTAAATCTGTATTTTCTTGACAATGCAGAGGTTCGTAGACGGAGACCAAAGGTGGTAGGTATCTTTAATACAGGACTTCAAGAATTTGACAAACTCTTTGCAATTGCTCACATACGAAGTTTACAACGAATAGTAACAAGCGATTACCAAACAGCTTATACCAAAGCCGCAGGGTATGAAGTTAGGATAGCTGATTACAAGAAAACAACCTTTACGCAAGGAAGAATGAGTCTCCTGTTAGACTATAACTACGCTATCAGTAGCGTGGAAGACCTCTACCCTATTATGTTTCAATGGCTAGATATAGTAGATAACAACGTTATTGTAATAATCGTGTTGATGTTTATCGTGGCTATTATCAATATTATTACCGTTTTACTCATTTTGATTATAGACCGCATACCTATGATCGGATTATTAAAATCTATGGGCTCCACATCGAGCAAAATAATGGGTATCTTCCATTGGCAAGGGCTGTTCATACTATTTGGTGGTTTATTGGTTGGAAATGCTATTGCACTAGGTGCTGCTTATCTTCAGGTAAATTACAAGCTAATAGGACTAGATGCTGACACCTACTACATGGATGCAGTGCCTTTCACATTGCCCTTAACCTATTTGTTTCTTATAAATTTAGGTGCTTTAGCCGTATGTTTTGTATTTACCTATATTCCGGTAAGAATGGTGAGTGGCATTCAGCCTTCAGATAGTATTAAGTTTCGCTAAAATTAGGCAGAAGAACGTCAATCATTTTTTGATGTTCCTTTATTGAAAAGGAACATTCTTATGTTCAAAAGGACAATGCTTGCATTTATTTCCGCAACACGTTCCTCTTTTTAAATGAAAGGCTTCTGTAAAAACAGTATATCCATCTTCATTCACATAATAGTCTTCTAAATTTTTAGCTTGTTCCCGCATTTTCTGCAATAATTTGACGTAGCATCTTTTTCTAACTTATCACAATTAGAACAAATAATTTGCTCATTGGTTTGGGCCATCTCTACGCTTACTATTCCGGTAGGCACTGCTATTACTGCATAGCCCAGTATCATGAGGACCGCACTTAAAAACTGGCCCAATGCCGTGACCGGTGCAATATCACCATACCCAACTGTAGTAAGCGTGACTATAGCCCAATATATGCTGCGGGGAATACTTGTAAATCCTGCTTCTGGAGGCTCCAGAAGATACATGACCGTGCCCATAACAACTACAACTATGAGGACCACCCCGAAAAACACCGTAATCTTAGCCCCACTTCGTTTTAATGCTTTGCCCATATTTTGGGCTTCGCCCATAAAACTGGTAAGCCGCAACACCCTAAAGATACGTAGCAGTCTAAATGTACGAAATACACTAAAAAACTGTGGCCCATGAAAGAACAAGCCCAAATATGTAGGCAGGGTACTGATTAAATCTAACAGTCCCCAACCGCTTTTGGCGTACTTCTTCTTGTCGTGACTTACGTAAAGTCGTGCCATATATTCTAACGTAAAAATAGCCGTAAAACAGTACTCCATATACCGAAGTTCAGATCCATACTTGTCGTGTATGCTCTCTACACTATCTATCATTATCACAACTACACTAGCTAGTATAGCCCACAGCAAACCGATGTCGAATCGTCTACCTTCTTTGGTATCTGCTCCGAAAATAATATGGTGCCATTTCTCCTTATTGCTTGAATAGGTTTGATCTTTTACTGAAGGATGTTTGCTCATATTACATTGCAAACATAGAGCTAGGCAGCCCTATGTTTATTAACACCTTTTACTTGGAAAACTTTGCTATCTGGTATTTGACGCCCACGTTGAGCATAAAACCTGCTCCATGCGTACGAAGAGTTGCTGTTTTTTTCTCTGATTCAGAGAAACTAGTATACTCTATCTGAAACTCATTGATAACGTCTGTAGCACTACGAGCAGTAAAGCCTAAGTCAACAAATAAAAATTTAGAAACCTTTATAAAGGTCCCTAAATCTGCTCTAAAAAGGACATTGCCCTCTTCAAAACCATTGCTAAAGGTTTACAGATCTATTGTTTCCTTGACCCCGTTTACTTCTTCTGTAGACTCTCTTGTATGCTGCTGAGAGCCTTCTCGTCTTAATTTTTCACTTAGAAACAACTGAAAACCAGCACTCCCATAGAAGCTAATTTTTTGAGAATAGGGTTGTCTCCACCCCACATTCAAGGCTACCTGGGTAGAACTAAACGTTGGATATAAGTCTTGATAAAACCACCTGTATTCTCGGCTTCCTAAACCCATCGTAGTCACATCAAATTTAGCTGAGTAGTCATTTTTGAGCAATCCTACTTCTGCATATACATTCTCTGTAAAACGCTTCCCTAAATAAATGCTCGCACCTGCATCCATATGAAATAAAGCATTCACCTTTTCATTGCCTGAAACCTTGTATGATTCATACTTGGGTCCAATATTTATCTTGAACTAATGCAAATTTTGTGCAACGAGTAAAGAACTAGAGAAGAGAAGAATTATGGTTAATAGTTTTTTCATAAATGAAGTTTTTGAAGCTCTTTCAAAGTAAAGGTTTTACGGTGACAGTCGAGGTACCCAAATTCATCAATGGCTCGAACGTGTTGAGCAGTGCCATACCCTTTGTGTTTTTCAAACCCATAGGCAGGATACTCCCTGGCCAATCGTTTCATATACTCATCCCTGTGTGTTTTGGCTAATATGCTCGCTGCCGCAATGTTTCTATACTTTCCATCTCCTTTTATCACGGTAGTAAAGGGTATAAGATCATATGGTTTAAATCTATTGCCATCTACAAGCAAATGCTGTGGACGCACCCCCAACTGCTGCACCGCTCGCTGCATGGCCGTAATACTGCAATTGAGAATATTAAATTCCTCGATCTCTCGCTCGGTACAAATACCCACTGCCCAAGCTACCGCTTTTTTTTCTATTTGAATTCTAAGCTTATCTCTGGTGGCTTCATTTAGTTTTTTACTATCGTCTAGCAGAGGTAAACGCACTCCTTTGGGTAAAATTACAGCAGCTGCATATACTGGTCCTGCGAGACAACCTCTGCCCGCTTCATCGCATCCTGCTTCTATGAGTTCTTTATGCAAATAGCTTTTGAGCATCGAACAAAAATAACATAAGTTTGCACGAAGCTATGCTCCAATACAGAGACGCCATATACAACAACTATTTTAGCAACCAGGTAAACAAACTTGACCGCGACTATGCCAGTATGCTTGCCGAACAAGCATCACACAACAGAGCAGAGCTCATACGCTTATTGCCTGCCAATAAAGATACTAAAATCGTAGATCTTGGTTGCGGTTTTGGGACATTTGTAAAGCCTGCTATAGATGCTGGATACACAGACGTAACGGGTTACGATATAAGCCAAGAGCAAGTAGATGTAGCTCACCAGCTTGGATTAAAAACCGTACATCTCAGCAGCATAGAAGCTTATTTTGCTAAAGGCGAAAAGGTAGACGTAATCGTAGGTTTAGATATCATAGAGCATTTTACCAAAGACGAGCTTATCGATTTTCTGAATAATGTAAGAAAACGCCTAAACCCTGGCGGTAAAGCAATATTCCGTACACCCAACATGGACGCTCCGCAAACCAGCGTATATGCTTACGGTGATATTAGCCACGAGGTATTTCTCAACAAAAGCTCTGCCTTACAAGTAATGAGTGCAATGGGTTACAACAAAACAGAAGTTTTCGGTGGACTACTACGCAATACCAATCCAGTAAAAGAAATCATACGCAAAATGGGTTGGTGGAAATACAAAACATTTAAGAAAATAGTGCTTTTCTGTACTGCACGCACGTGGCATAACGTGGTCTTCGAACCGAATCTACTGATTGTTGCGGAAGTATAGGGACTATCCTGTCTTTATTACTGAATGTAATTGACCACAACTGTTGGAGCAGATTTATATCTTGGCTCACTCCAGCTCTAAGTTGAATCTACTAGCAAAGTCATCAAGGATAGGCACCTCTTTTACCATCGCCTCAAATTGTTGCTTTGGGGTGAAGATTTTATACTCACTTACTGCTTTGGCATTTACAATGCAAAACAAACTACTGAGAGCGTATCCTTGCTCTGCAAAATAACGCACGAGCTTATTCTGCTCTGCCATTATCTCATTTTCTACTATCTTAGAACCTACTGTAATAGATACTTGGTCTGCATCTAACGCTACAATGGGATCTGCAAAAAATGCAGCAAGACTACCTCGCTTATCATCTTCTAGTTTTTCCGAATACCGTTTTAGAACTTCTGTTGCTTTTGCCAAATCTAGTTTAGCCAGTTCTACGTTTACAACTTTAACAACCGTATCATCTGTTGCTTTCTTCTCTACATTCCGATTACGCTGCATAGAGCTACGTAATCCCCCAAGTTTTACTGTTCCTAAAGGTTCGTCCTCTTCTCCTTTGGTTTTCTTGGAAGCAACAGATTTTGCTAACGATGCTTCTCCACTATCAGCAGAGTCAACAAACATGTAGGTATAGTAGCCCGCGTCTATAAGTTTGGCTAGTTTAGGCTTTTTTTTTTAGTAACGTCTATGGCGTGTTGCAGAGACGCTAGCTTGATAAGACACAACTCTACGTGCAGCCGCTGATTTCGGCTGGCTTTGTAGTTTATATCTGCCTCGCCTAGTATATTGATAGCATTAATAATGAAACTCGCCGAAACATCTTGACCTTGTTTGTGGTACTTGCCTGCTATTTCTTTGGACTTTTCTATGAGTTGTTGGCTACTTGCATTCTGAGATACCAACAGGTCTCTAAAATGATTTGCTAACCCATTAATAAATAATTGTCCATCAAAACCATTGCGTTGTATCTCGTCAAAGAGTACAAGCACACTGCTAATATCCCCTTCTGAAAAATGGTCTACCACTCTAAAGTAGTAGTCATAATCCAGAATATTCAGATTCTCTATGACCTCTTTGTACGTAATTTTACCCGGTGTTCCAAAACTTGCCATTTGATCAAAAATAGAAAGAGCATCTCGCATAGCACCGTCTGCTTTCTGAGCAATAACGTGCAGGGCCTCTTCTTCTGCTTCTATTGTTTGGTCTTTAGCTATTCCTTTAAGATACTCAATAATTTCAGGTATCTGTATTCTATCAAAGTTAAAAACTTGACACCTCGAAAGGATTGTTGGTAGTATTTTATGCTTCTCAGTAGTGGCCAATATAAAGATGGCATACGCTGGAGGTTCTTCCAGTGTTTTTAGAAATGCATTGAATGCAGACTGAGACAACATATGAACCTCATCTATGATGTACACTTTGTAGTTCCCTGTTTGTGGCGGTATACGTACTTGCTCATTCAGAGCTCTTATATCATCTACGGAGTTGTTAGATGCCGCATCTAATTCAAATATATTGAACGAAAAATCGTATCCCTCTGGAACTGTATTTTTATTTATTTCTTTGGCCAGGATACGCGCACAGGTAGTTTTACCCACCCCTCTAGGACCACAAAACAAAAATGCCTGAGCAAGTCTATCTGTACTTATCTCATTGAGCAACGTTTCTGTTATGTGCTCTTGTCCCACGACTGTGTCAAAGGTCTCAGGTCTATATTTTCGTGCACTTACTACGTAACTTCCCATTGCAGTGCAAATTACATATCTCTAAGCGTGATAAACAAGTAGTGTTGAAAAAGTAGAACCCTAAAATTGCATTCATCTAAAGAACAAGAACTCCACTCTACTTCTGTTTGACACTAATTTTGTCCAAAAGTCGTCTTTTGACTACTTTTATTAGAAAATAATTTTACTTTTGCAGCCCTAAATTTTTAGAACATTAAAACAATGGCAAAAACTAATTACGAGTCTGTGGTTGTACTTACACCCGTGCTTAGCGAAAAAATGATGCAGGAAGCTGTATTGTCTTTCGAGAAGCTGATCACAGAAAACGGTGGAGAGCTCATCCACAAAGAGAACTGGGGCCTAACTAAAATGGCGTACCCAATCCAGAAAAAAACAACAGGTTTCTATCAAATTTTCGAATTTGCTGCTGAGCCAGATGCTGAAATTGTAGATAAGCTAGAATTAGCTTACCGACGCGATGAACAAGTTCTTAGATACTTATGTATCAAACTTGACAAGCATGCTGCGAAGTACAATGAAAGAAGAAGAAACGGAGAATTTAACAAGCCAAAGGTAAAAGAAACAGCAGCTCCTGAAGCAGCTAAACCTGCACCTAAACCAGCTCCTGTAGCTAAGGCAGAACCAACAACATCTAACGAGGAGGTATAAGAAATGGCTAAAAGAAAAAGATATACTAGAACTCCTATTATACGTCCGAAGAAGTATTGTAGGTTTAAGAAAAGTGGTATCAAGTACATTGATTACAAGAACCCAGATTTCTTAATGGCATTTATTAATGAACAAGGTAAACTTCTTCCTAGAAGAATTACAGGTACTTCATTAAAGTTTCAACGAAAAGTGGCTGTTGCCGTAAAGAGATGTAGACACATTGCTCTACTTCCTTACGTAGCAGACCAAATGAAGTAAATCTAACCCAATAAATTTTATAACTACATGAAAGTAATATTAAAAGATTTCGTAAAAGGGTTTGGTGAGAAGAATGATATCGTTGAAGTAAAAAACGGATTCGGTAGAAATTACCTTATACCTCAAGGCTTAGCTGCTATTGCTACTCCTTCTGCTGTGAAAATGGCTCAAGAGAATGTGCGACAAGCTGCTCACAAGCAAGAGAAAATTAAAGCAGACGCACAAGCTACTGCAGACAAATTGCAAGGACTAAAACTTACAGTGCCTACCAAAGCTGGTAGCAACGGTAAAATATTTGGTTCTGTTACTACTATCCAATTGGCCCAAAGCCTTGCCGATAGAGGTTTCGACATCGACAAGAGAAAAATCACTGCTCCAGACATGAAAAACATTGGAGAGTACAAGGTATCTATTGGCTTGCACAAAGAGGTGACTGTTGAAATAGAAGTAGAAGTTACTCAAGAGTAAATAACTATTTATTCTTTATACTAAAATCCCGAGGCTAATAGCATCGGGATTTTTTTTGGTCAAAACCCTGAGTAGCTAAAAAGCATAACTATACTACCAAAGCAGTTGGTATACTAAATATACGCAAAGGGAAATTATCCCTCATGTCTCAACGCCTCTATTGGATTTATCTTAGACGCTTTATACGCTGGCCAAATACCCGCTCCTAAGCCAACTACGGTGCATACTACTACTGCCAGTAGCATCCAATCCCACGGCACAATAAAACTACCTCCGATATAGCTACTGGTAATATTACCTATAATAAGCCCCAATACCACCCCTCCAAAACCGCCTATTTGGCAAATGGTGATTGCTTCGATAACAAACTGATTGAGCACAGTAGATTTTTTTGCACCCATTGCTTTACGCGTTCCAATTTCTTTGGTACGCTCAGTTACAGAAACAAGCATGATATTCATAAGAGCAATAGCGGCCCCTACCAGTGTAATAGCTGCTATGAATACAGCTCCAAGCAATATTAACTTAAGATTCTCCATAAGAGCCGCTGAAATGCTGTCTGACTTGATTATACTAAAATTGGTACCTTCCTTTATCTGGAGTCTGCGTACCTGCCGAAATAAATTCTCTGAATATCCGGTAGCAGATTCCATTTTAGTGACATCACTTACACTAACTCCTAAGTTATAACTCTGATTACTTCTAGGGAACTTAGCTCTAGCTAGCGATACGGGAACCAGCACTATTCTATCTCCTCCAAAATCGAACGCCCCGCCTTTGGGAGCCGCAAGGCCTACTACACGTAGCTTCACTCCTCCTATCTTGATAAACTTATTGAGGCAGTCTTCTTCTCCAAATAGTGTTTGTTTTATTTCTTGTCCAATTACCGCTATGTTGGTGTTGCGTTCTACATCTGCTGTGGTAATATTTCTGCCTTCTGCTAGATTATAACCAGCTACAGTAATGTAGGCTTCATCGCCACCTATGATATTGGTATTCGGATTGGTCTTCTGTCCTCCCCTTTTAGCTATGGCGTTCCAGGAGTTGTTACTATTGATAGATACATCAGCAGCGTACTCAAAGCGTTGCTTAAATTCTTGAGCCTGCTTGTATGAGATATTCTCGTAGTAGACACGCTTTCTTTTTCTATTTAAACTAAATCCGGAGTTCCTATTTTGAATATTAAACGAGTTAGCTCCCATGAAACTGAAGTTTTTAACCAATGACGACTCTATTCCATCTATTGCAGTCAGTATTCCCACTAGAGCCATAATGCCTATGGATATAATCATACAGGTGATAACCGTGCGGGTAATATTACCACGTATGGAAGTGAATGCTTCTTTTATATTTTGGAATACAGTCATACACCACAAAGTAAGTGTGAAAAAGCTCCTTATGGCATATCATCTATCAAAACCAACCAATTTTCGATTTTTACAAAAAAATAGTAGCCATGAAATACTAGAATCCGTAAATTCGTTTACGTATAAATGATACTAGCAGAAATAGACGGATGGAGAGTGGTGGTAAATGCTCTTAACTTTTTGATACCTGCAGGTATCGTTTTTGGTACAACCTACTACCTTATTAATAAACTAGTAAGCGAACAACACAAAATACGCCTACTCGAGCTCAAAAAAGAACACGTACGTGAACTGACTCCTATAAAACTCCAGGCATACGAACGTCTTACACTTTTTTTAGATAGAATAAGCCCAGACAACCTTGTGGTACGCCTATCTAAATCAGAACAAAGTGCCACTCAACTGCGACACGAACTGGTGCAAACTATACTAAGTGAGTACAACCATAATATTAGCCAACAGATCTATGTAGGTAATGATACATGGCAAATGATAAGAGCATTAAAAGATCAGATTATAGACACAGTAGAAGATTGCTATACAACCTGTGGCACATCAGATTCGGGACCAGATTTAGGCAAGAAAATACTAATTCGCACCATGGCTATCAACCCTCAAGGTACGCAAACAGCCATTGAATTACTTAAAAAAGAAGTTGAAATTGCATTATAAATCGCTCATACTACTACTTATCATAACAAGCTGTGGAGTAACCAAGCAGAGCTATATTCAACCTACAAGCAATATAAATATATCTGCTTCCCTGGCAGACGATGAGGCAGTAAGCAGCATAATAGAGCCTTACAAAAAGGGTATGAGTAAGGCTATGGATGAAGTCATCGGTTTTTGTCCTGCTTTTTTAGAAAAGAAAAAACCAAGTAGTATTTTAGGCTCATTTATGGCAGAAGCCACTTTTCAAGCGGCTAAAGCTACAGGTGAGAGAGTAGACTTTTGCCTGCTCAACTATGGTGGAATACGCAGCACCCTAGACTCTGGGGATATTACTATTGGAGAGGTATTTCAGATAATGCCATTCGAAAATGAAATAACAATTCTAACACTATCCAAAAGGCAAATGGATACCCTTTTTAATGTTATGGCTAAAAAAGGAGGCGAACCATTTACCAATCACCTATGGAAAGATCAAACCACCTATAATAGTATGAATAGCACCTCTTTTAGGCTTGTCACAAACGATTACATGGCAAATGGAGGAGACAACTACACCATCCTTACAGAAGCCTTAGAACGGGTAGATACTGGTATAAAAATAAGAGATGGTCTTATCACGTACATAAAAGCAAACAATCCACTTCCACTCATCTATAAACCTGCTACAAATTGAATCGCAAAGACTTTATAAAACAAGCCAGTCTATTGGCTGCCGGTACTGCATTGGCCCCTTTGCACACTTTTGGTCAAGATAGGGATAGACTCGTCATATTGCATACCAATGATTGGCATAGCCACATCGAACCTTTTGCGACAAACCACAAACGATATCCTGCCCAAGGCGGAGCTTCACGTAGAGCCACTCTCATAAAGCAAATACGAAAAGAGTATAAGAATGTATTACTATTAGATAGTGGCGATATTTTTCAAGGCACTCCATACTTCAACTATTATGGTGGCGAATTAGAGTTTAAGCTGATGAGCGAAATGGGCTACGATTATGCCACGCTTGGTAACCATGATTTCGACGGCGGAATAGATGGATTAGTCAAACAACTACCGCACGCGAATTTTTCGTTCCTGAATGCGAACTATGATTTTAAAAACACCGAGCTCCATGGAGAAATAGAACCCTACTCTATTGTACAAAAAGGGAGGTTTAAGATTGGAGTATTTGGAGTGGGAATAGAATTGGATGGTCTCGTCCCCAAAAAACTTTTTGGCAATATAGGGTACAACGATCCTATAAAGATAGCGAATGAAGTAGCATCTGTATTACGCAGCAAAGGTTGCAATCTGATCATCTGTTTGTCTCACCTTGGATTCAACTACAAATCTAACAAGGTGAGTGACACCGCATTAGCAAAAATGTCCACTAATATAGACCTAATACTAGGTGGACATACCCATACATTTTTGAGTTCTCCACAACCCGTATTGAACCAAAACGGTAAAGAAATATTTATTAATCAGACGGGCTGGGCAGGCATAAACTTGGGACGAGTTGATTATGAGACGAATAACCCAAAAACCGCTACCCTACACGGTTCTACCATGTTAAATATTTCATAAAATCAATACTAAAAAGATTTTTTTAGAAACTTTTTTTGCCCCAACTTGCGAGCATGTTAAGAACCACTAGGGGGAGTAGCATTTATTACATTACTTAAACATCTTAATAACCAAAAACTTAAATGAGCGAACAACACGAAACGGTGTGGAAAAATTGTATTCAGACAATAAAAGATAATGTTAATAAGCAAAGTTTTAAGACGTGGTTTACTCCAATTAAATCACTTAAGCTTGAAGACAAAGTTTTAACTATTCAGGTACCTAGTCAATTTTTTTATGAATGGTTGGAAGAACACTATGTGGCTCTTTTGAAGAAAACACTTGAGAAAGAACTTGGTGTAGGATCTAAACTGGAGTACAATGTCATCGTTGAAAATAGTGGAGGAGCAAACAGTAGACCATACACCGTGAGTATGCCTACACGTAATGTCACTCACAACAACAAGAATGAGATGGGTATGCCAATTAACCTATCCAACAATATCCATAACCCATTTATCATTCCGGGGCTAAAGAAGCTCAACGTTGATTCGCAATTAAATGCCAACTACACCTTTGACAATTTTATAGAAGGAGAATGCAACCGACTAGCTCGCTCAGCTGGATATGCCGTTGCTAACAAACCAGGCGGTACAGCTTTCAACCCATTGATGATATTTGGCGGAGTTGGTCTTGGTAAAACACACCTAGTACACGCTATTGGTAACCGTATAAAAGAAATTTCTAGCACCAAGTCTGTATTGTATGTATCGTCTGAACGATTTATAAACCAATATGTAGACAGTGCCAAAAACGGCAATTACAATGATTTTCTACACTTCTATCAAATGATAGATGTACTTATCGTAGACGACGTACAGTTTTTTGCTAAGAAAGAAAAGACACAAGAAATATTCTTCCAGATATTCAACTACCTCCACCAAAACGGCAAACAATTAATTCTAACATCGGATAGGGCACCAAAGGATCTTAAAGACGTAGACGAACGATTGCTCTCTAGATTCAAGTGGGGTCTTTCTGCAGATTTACAAAATCCTGATTTTGATACGCGTGTTTCGATCTTGGAACAAAAGATGTACCAAGATGGGATCAAATTTGCTCCAGAAGTAATAGAATACGTAGCCAACAAAGTAGATAGTAACATTAGAGAACTTGAAGGTGCTCTTATCTCTCTTATAGCTCAGGCTTCTCTTAATAGAAAAGAGATTGACCTTGATATGACCAAGAAAATGATGAAGAACTTTGTAAAAAACTCATCTCGCGAGATATCCATCGAGTTCATTCAGAAACTAGTTTCTGACTACTTCGGTGTAAGTGTAGACCTCATGAAGTCTAAAACACGTAAACGTGAGATAGTACAGGCTCGTCAAATCTCTATGTTCTTTGCTAAGCAGCTTACACAAGCAAGTCTCAAAAACATAGGAATGTACTTTGGCGGCAGAGATCACTCTACGGTAATACATGCTTGTCAAACAGTAAACGACCTCATAGACACCGACAAAAAATTCAAGTCTGATGTAGACGAATTAACGAAACGTATCAAAATAAATACGTACTAATTAGGCCGCCTATTATAAAAATATAGAAAGGCCCCGATTTGTCCAAATCGGGGCCTTTCTGTTTCGTGAGATGTTTTCACTCTCCCACTCCTATTTGTTCTATTTCATTCATTCTATCTTCTCCAGTATAGTTCATTTTCACTTCATCATAAAACTTAGCCAATGTTATTTGCATTACTGGCAATAAGAATAAGAATCCTATCCCTAATGTAAAAACACAAGCAACTGACAAAAGAGCAAAAATTAATCCCAATAAGAATAACTTGGTTTTATTACCATTCATCATAGCTTCACTTTTTTTCAACGCATCCATTGGTCCAATTTCTGGCTCGTCAGCCAATATAAACATTGCTTGAGAATATGCTAATCCTTTTATTATACCAGGAATAATAAATAATAGAGTCCACAATAGAATCAGAAGTATTCTTAGAAGGTAAGTAGCTAGCGAGTTTCCGAAATTTTTAAACCCATCAAAAATATGATCTACTTTAAAATCATCTTCTCGTACAATTTTCAAAGCCCATATAGAGTATCCCAAAACTAGAGGTGCTCCTAAAACCAATGAGCCGAAAGGAATGAAGCCACTCATGGCACTAACGACCATCATGACTAGAGAACCCACAATTGCTTGTCCCCAGCTAATGCCTGCTTTGTCTTTACCTTGGGAGATAAGATCTAAATTTGATATTGTAATTGAATATTTCATGCACCAAAAATAGCAGAAGACTACATCTTTACAAGCTTGCAAAGGAAATATACGCAATCACAGTTACTTTACCTACCTTTGCACCCATTTTAAATACGCATTATGCAGAATATTAGAAACGTTGCTATTATAGCTCACGTTGACCACGGTAAGACTACCCTTGTAGACAAGGTTCTTGAAGCTTGTCAATTTTTTAAAGATCACCAGAAACCTGGTGAACTTGTTATGGATAATAATGACTTAGAGAAAGAGCGTGGCATTACCATTCTGTCTAAGAATGTATCTGTTCAATACAAAGGGACTAAGATTAACATCATTGACACTCCAGGTCACTCTGATTTTGGTGGTGAAGTAGAACGTGTGATGAATATGGCAGACGGGGTACTGCTACTAGTAGATGCTTTCGAAGGACCAATGCCTCAGACACGTTTTGTATTGGAAAAAGCCCTCGAAGCTGGACTAAAGCCAGTGGTAGTAGTCAATAAAGTAGACAAAGAAAACTGTACTCCAGACGAAGTACACGAAAAAGTATTTGATCTAATGTTTGCTCTGGATGCGAACGAAGAGCAGCTAGACTTCGCTACCGTGTATGGTAGTGCCAAGAATGGCTGGATGAGTGATGACTGGCAAAAACCTACAGACAATATGTTTGCAGCCTTAGATGCTATACTAGAGCACGTACCACCACCAGTGCAAGAAGAAGGCGATACACAGATGATGATTACATCACTAGACTTTAGTAAGTACACTGGTCGTATAGCTATAGGTAAACTAAAAAGAGGTGAATTGGTCTTAAATCAAACGGTATCTTTGGTAAAAAGAGACGGATCGGTAACCAAGACTAAGGTAAAAGAACTTTTCTTATACGACGGATTAGCCAAAGTAAAAGTAGATAAAGTAACTGCCGGAGATATCTGTGCAGTAACAGGACTAGAAGGTTTTGAAATAGGTGATACTATTTCTGATCCAGAAAGACCAGATGCTCTGCCATCTATCACTATAGATGAGCCTACTATCAGTATGCTATTTACCATCAACGATTCTCCATTCTTTGGTAAAGAAGGAAAATATGTAACAAGTAGACACATCAAGGATAGATTAGAATTTGAACTTGAAAAAAATCTAGCAATGCGTCTAGAGGAAACCTCAACTGCAGATTCTCACTTGGTATATGGTAGAGGTGTGCTTCACTTAGCTGTTCTTATTGAAACAATGAGACGCGAAGGGTATGAATTGCAGATAGGTCAACCACGTGTTATCATCAAAGAAATAGATGGTGTGAAATGCGAACCTATTGAGGAACTCACTATAGACGTACCAGAGCATCACAGCGGAAAGGTAATAGAGTTTGTATCTACTCGTAAGGGTAATATGCTGACCATGGAGCCTAAGGGTGATGTAATGCACTTGGAGTTCGAAATACCATCTCGTGGTATAATCGGTTTGAGAAATACGCTTCTTACACAAACGCAAGGTGAAGCTATCATCTCACACAGATTCAAAGAATTCCAAGCTCACAAAGGAACTATACCACAGCGTATCAATGGATCACTCATCAGTATGGAAAACGGAAACGCTATTCCTTACTCACTAAATAACCTACAAGATAGAGGTAAATTCTTTGTATCTCCTAACCAGGAAATATATGAGGGTCAGGTAACGGGAGAGCACTCACGTCCAGGCGATGTAGTCGTGAATCTTACGAAAGCTAAGAAACAAAGTAATGTACGTAGTAGTGGAGCAGATGAAAAAATTAAGCTTATTCCACCACAAATATTTACACTAGAGGAAGCTCTAGAGTATATCCAAGCAGATGAGTATGTAGAGGTAACACCAGAAAATATACGTCTACGTAAAATATACCTCAAAGAAAACGAGCGTAAGCGTGCTAAAAACGCTGCCATATCTTAAGGTAATCAAATACTAAATAAAAGAGCCCAATCCTGAAAACAGAATTGGGCTTATTTTTGTCCTGTGACCAAAGTACTTTTTTACCTCATACTAAAACCGTTATCGCTCCTACCCTACTGGGTACTGTACGGGATATCCAATTTTTTGGCTTTTGTATTCTACTACCTTATACCCTATCGTAAAAAAGTAGTTCTCATCAATCTTCATAACTCATTTCCGGATAAGTCAGAAGAAGAAATCAATAGTCTCTGTAAAAAATTTTATGCTCATTTATGTGATATCATAGTGGAGAGTGTGAAGCTTTTCAGTATTTCAAATAAGCAGATACTGGCCCGTTTCAAGGTACGTAATCCTGAAATTTTACAGCCTTACTTTGATGCGGGTAAAGATGTAATCATCGTAGGTGGACACTACAACAACTGGGAGATGCTTGCTGCAGGAATAGATCAGCAAGTACCTCACGATACAGTTGGTCTTTATTCTAAGCTCAGCAATCCATTTTTTGATAAAAAAATGAAATCTTCTCGCAGTGCATTTGGCTTAAGAATGGTTACTACCAAAGAGTCTTTTGCTTATTTCAAAGAAGAGCATTTGGTACCACGTATGACCATATTTGGGGCAGACCAGAGCCCTACCTACAGTAAAAGCGTCCATTGGACCACATTTCTAAACCAAGAAACGGCAGTAGCTCTAGGAACAGAACGATTTGCCAAAAAATACAACATGCCTGTGGTGTATGGATCCATCGTTAAAGAGAGTCGTGGGCACTTCTCATTGACTATATCATTATTGTGTAACGACCCAAATGATACTAAAGACGGTGAAATCACCGAACTACATACCCGCAAGCTGGAAGAGCAGATTTTCGCACACCCAGAATACTGGTTGTGGACGCACAAAAGGTGGAAAAGGAAGCGATAGATTAGTACAAGTCGTTAGAATTAATTTCTTTTGAATACTAATGATAAGTATCCAACTAATCCGCTGGGCAAAAAGAACATTGCTTCGCCTAGGAATACACAAAATACTACCTGCTCGAAAACTCACTAAACTTGGTTATACAGCCTATCTGTCTGAGTGGATTCGACATAATCGACCACCTTATACATCCTTTCCATATTCTGGTTTTGATACAAGGCTTCGGTATAACCTATATGATCATTTAATAGCCGCAGAAAAATTAAACGATGCAATTGATTACCTAGAATTTGGAGTTGCAGCGGGAAATTCTTTCGTTTATTGGGAACAAAAAATAACGAATAAAGCAGCTTCTTTTCACGGGTTTGATACTTTTACCGGACTCCCGGAGGACTGGGGACACTTCAAAAAAGGGGCCATGAGCAGCAACAATGAAATGCCAGCAATAGACGGGAATAGACACCACTGGCATCAAGGACTCTTCCAAGTTACACTTCCACGATTTTTAGAAAATTATGCAGGTGCCTGCCGCAAGGTTATACATCTAGATGCAGATTTATTCTCGTCTACGCTATATGTACTTACATCATTATCCCCTTATTTAAAAAGCGGTGATATACTTATGTTCGATAAATTCAACGTACCACTTGATGAATTTAAAGCATTTAAAATTTGGGTCGATTCTTACTACATTGAATATGAAGTACTCGGCGAAGTGAACAACTACTACCAAACGGCCATCAAGATAAAGTGAATAAACTAAATAGACCTGTAGCTGTAGGTTCTGAAGTCTTCATAGCACCTACAGCTACAGTCATAGGAGATGTGTCACTAGGTGACGAGGTGAGTATATGGTACGGAGCAGTACTACGCGGAGACAGCGATAGCATAGTAATAGGTGCTCGTAGCAATATACAGGACAATGCCGTAATCCATTGTGACCCAAACGATCCCGCCATTATAGGTGACGAATGCATCATAGGACACTGTGCCATAGTACATGGTGCTAAACTGGCCAATAATGTATTGATCGGAATGAATGCTACAGTCCTCAACAATGCCGAAATAGGCGAATACAGTATAATAGGAGCAAATGCTCTGGTCACTGCTGGTACTATTATACCACCATTCTCGCTAGTACTTGGTTCTCCTGCCAAAGTAGTAAAACAAATATCTCAAGAGCAAGCAGAAGGCATTAGGAAGAATGCCGAAGTGTACGTAGTTAAAGCCAAGGAGTATATGGCTTACTACAAAAATGAGACACTATAAGATCAACTCGTAGACAAATCTAGCCGACGAATAAATGTCATAATAAACATAATGTTATGAGATTTTTACCAAACAAAGTCATCTAATAACATTAAGATAACATTGGAGGTTATGATTTGCACCAATGAACAAAAGAAATATACTTTTAGTAACGATAGCGTTATTTTCTATTAATCTAAGTGCACAGGTAAACTATCCGTCTGTTGAGAAGGGATTGTCTTTTAAATCAAAGGACGAAAAGGTGAAAATGGGCTTCTCATTTAGGGTCCAAAGTCTTGCATCGTACCAAAATGACCTAGAGGGCAATAGTCAAGATATGAAGGCAATGGTAAGAAGAATGAGGCTAAAGTCTAAAGGATACATTTATAGTCCAAAATTTGAATATAAACTAGAGTTGGCGTTGAGTAATAGAGATCAGGGCAATGCCAAAGACGCAGTACAAGTAAGTGCTGGTTCTAAGATTGTATTGGACGCCGTTCTAAAATACCACCTAGGCAAAAAACAACAAATTTGGTTTGGGCAAACAAAACTACCGGGTAACAGAGAACGCGTAATCTCATCTATGGCCTTGCAATTTGTAGACCGCAGCAATGTAAACAGTAAGTTCAATATTGACCGCGACTTTGGAGTACAATACAGGCTAAAGCACACCATGGGTAATATGCCCCTAAAAATTGCCGCTGCAATAACTACCGGCGAAGGAAGAAACATCACGGCAAACAATGAACTGTCAGGCATGGCATATACAGGAAGAGTTGAATTCTACCCATTCGGTTCATTTACTAAAAAAGGAGACTACTTCAGTGCTGATCTTATGAGAGAAGAAAAAGGAAAGCTAGCTATAGCGGCTACGTATTCGTATAATCAAAATACCACTAGAAGTGCTGGTCAACTTGGACGTTTTGTGTACGCAAATGACACAACTGACGAATACAGTCTAAATGACATGAGTACGCTTTTCATTGACGCCATATATAAGTACAATGGACTAAGTATTATGGCAGAATATGCCAATAGAACACTTTCCAAAGATATTAGTGGGTTCTCATCAGGAACAGGGTATGTTGGTCAGGTAGGATACCTATTAAAAAATAATTATGAAGTATCTGGCAGATACACTTCAGTGGATTTAGCAAAGGGAGTAGGCCCAACGTCAAATGTTACAGAATACACCATAGGACTCTCGAAGTATATCGTAGGACACAAACTAAAAGTACAATCTGATCTAGCATACATAGATGATGCTTCTGAGACACTTGCCAACTACCGAATCAGATTCCAAATTGAACTCGGTATTTAACAATTAATCTACATTTAACACAAACATAACACAAACATCGTTTTCTTGCAGCATAAATTAGTTCACAAAATGAATCTGAAATTAAAATCAATACTTCTTCTCTTGGTACTTTGCATGACCTCTTTTGGTTCTGCATATGCTCAAGATTCCACAACAGTAAACACTGAATTATCTGGGGATATATTTAAGAATATTAATGCCAAAGGCATCGAAAATGGGGCCAAGTTTTCTTGGGGTATAGACTACGATAAAGTAGAATATGTAGAAAATGTCATCATTAAATACCAGAAGAAAGTAGAAAAGGGGAAACCTTGGAAATACTCTCCGGTAATATCTGGCAAGACCACATCTTTCTCACTAGAAGGCATGACAGGTGGAGACAAGTATGTTTGGATGATAGGATGCTTGAAAGATGGAGGAGATATTGCTACGATCCTAAACAATGGCATACCCGAATCTGAAGACTTAGTATGGTCGAGCAAAGCAAAATACCAAACAGAGCGTGCTTGGGGATTATTTAAAATACTCGTGCTTATAGGGTCATTGGGTCTATTCATCTTTGGAATGAAGCTGATGAGTGAGGGCCTACAGCAAACTGCAGGAGGAGGCCTTAGAAAGATACTCAGCACCATGACTTCTAATCGATTTCTAGGTGTATTAAGTGGGTTTTTAATAACCGCTATCGTTCAGTCGTCATCCGCTACTACAGTGATGACGGTCAGTTTTGTAAATGCAGGTCTCCTTACATTACTAGAATCTGCTGGAGTAATGATGGGAGCCAATATCGGTACAACGATCACCGGTTGGTTAGTATCCTTATTCGGTTTCAAAATAAGCCTTTCGACATATGCACTAATATTCATAGCATTGGGAGCTCCACTGATGTTCATGAGCAAGAAAAACCTTAAAGGTTGGGCAAATGCGATTATTGGTTTTGCAATCTTATTTATGGGCTTAGGCTTCTTAAAAAATGCAGTTCCAGATTTGGGTGCTGACTCACCTATTGTACAATTCTTTACAGGATTTAGCGACAGTCCATGGCTTGGCAGAATAGCATTCGTGCTACTCGGCACATTGGTGACTATTGTAGTACAGTCATCTAGTGCAGCCATGGCATTGACACTTACCATGGTTTTGAAGGACATCATTCCGTTTGAAGTGGGTGCAGCTATGATTCTCGGAGAAAATATAGGGACCACAATAACAGCAGAACTTGCCTCTTTAGTCGGTAATGTTCACGCTAAACGTTCGGCTAGAATTCACTCGATGTTCAATATTGTGGGTGTTATCTGGATGATTATTCTGATGCCATTTTTCTTAGACGGGATCATATTCTTTATGGAAACTATGTGGGGTATCAATCCGAGTGACGGTAAAGAGGGAGCTACATTAGGTCTAGCAGCTTTTCATACTGCATTTAACCTAACCAATGTACTCTTGCTCATAGGATTCGTTCCACTATTGGTGAAATTAGCAGAGAGAACTGTGAAGTCTAAAGGTGAAGATGACGAAATTTTCAAATTGGAATACATAGCTGGCGGAATCACTTCTACACCTGAACTTTCTTTATTAGAAGCTAAGAAAGAAGTGGCCAAGTTTGGAGAGCTCACCGTAAAAATGCACAACAGGGCGAAAGACCTCATCAACGAATCTGACAATAAGAAAAGAGGTAAACTCATCAAGAAGTTAGCTAAATATGAAGAGATCACAGATAGGTTAGAAACGGAAATAGCCAACTATTTAGGAAATGTTTCTGCAAGTAAACTATCCGAAGAATCTTCTTCTGAACTTCGTTCTATGCTAAGTGTAACCAATGATCTAGAGAGAATAGGTGACATATATTTTGAAATTGCAAAGGCAATAGAAAAGAAAAGTGAAACGAAGTTGTGGTTTGATCAGAAGCAACGTGATCACTTAAATGATCTATTAGCAGAAGTAGAAAACGCAATGGATCAAATGATGGAGAATCTGAATGGTCCATATTCCGATATAGATATGGATAAAGCACGTATGCTAGAAGTATCTATTAACGAAATGAGGAATAAGATTCGTAAGAAACACTTAAAAAGTATGGAGAAGAAAGAATACAATGCACAGAGTGGCTTGATATACAGCAATATATTCTCTGGGATAGAGCGTGTTGGGGACCACATCATCAATGTTTCTGAAGCGGCTAGTGGTATTAACCTAAACTAGATTCATTTCTCTTTTCAAATGAATTGATAAGGATTTCTAATTTGGGCATCATAAATCTACTATTAGAAATCCTTATTAAGTTATACCGATAACATATCTAGTGAGTAAACATAGGCTCGTTGTCATTGTTATCTTTGCTAGAAATATATCGAATAAATAATTAAAAGAATATGTCAGTACTAGTAGGAAGAAAAGCACCCCATTTCAGTGCAGGAGCCGTAATAAACGGAGAAGAAATAGTAGAAAATTTCTCTTTATCAGAATATGCTAAAGATAGCTACTCAATCTTTTTCTTTTATCCCAAAGATTTCACATTTGTATGCCCAACAGAGCTTCATGCATTTCAAGCTAAGCTTGCAGAGTTTGAATCAAAAGGATGTAAAATAGTAGGTTGCTCTACAGACACAGAAGAGAGTCACTGGGGTTGGTTACAAATGCCAAAAGACAAAGGTGGAATAGAGGGTGTAACGTATCCAATAGTAGCAGACACTACCAAAACAATCACCACCAATTATGGTGTTCTTTTTGGCGACTACGACTACAACGAAAACAATGAGCTAATGGCTACAGGACCAATGATAGCTTATAGAGGTCTATTTCTTATAGATAAGAACGGTGTAGTAAGGCACCAAGTAGTAAATGATTTACCTCTCGGTAGAAACGTAGACGAAGCTATGCGTATGTTAGACTCATTGATACACCTTGAAACACATGGTGAAGTTTGCCCTGCAAATTGGAGCGAAGGTAAAGAAGCTATGAATGCCACTTTTGATGGTGTAGCTGACTACCTATCTAAAAACTAAGCTTAGGTTTTAACCATATATAAGCGGTTTCCAACACTTTGGAAGCCGCTTTTTTTTGTGCAAAAAAATAACCAATGTCCTCTCCAATCTAGTTTATAACTGAATAGGTATCCATAATCTGAATTTTGGTAACCTATTGCATATCAAAAGTGTATACGTCGAATTACTTCTAACACTCGTATTTTCTGGCGATACAAAAAGAGCCTATCCTAAAAGGAAAAGCTCTTATAAAAAGTATGCTACTATTCGTGTTAGCCAATACTTTTTCTCACCTTCACGGTATACGCTCTAAGTGCTGTTTTAAGGTCTGAGCCATACTGTGTCATATGTTCTTTAATATATACTGCAGCCAGTACGTGAGTGAGTTGTTCTCCTTCGTCGTCACCTTTCACCTCAATAGCAGGAACCTCTTCATTGTAGAGTGCTTCTTCTGCGGTTTGTAGTTCTTCTAGACTGTGTGCCTCTGCTAGTTTCTTTATTACCGGTATTTTCATGTTTGTATTTGAATTAGAACTTGATACTTACAAACTTTCTATCATCTCTACCAACTTTGGCTCTAAGCTTGTGGCAGCTCCTTGCACAAGTTTTCCTCCTTTGAATACAGCAAAAAATGGCAGGCTATTGACCTCCGCTAGTTTTCGTGCTTCTGGGTTTTCCTCAGCATTAACATCTAAAAAAGTAACACCTGAAAATCGCTCATCATCAGACAACCGTTTGTATTTGGGAGAGAATAGCTTACAGCTACCACACCAGTCCGCAAAATACTTTACTACTACTTTATCATTGGAAGCTAATGCTCTGCTAAAATTACTATCTGTTGCTATTTGTATTGACATGAGTCAAAGGTAAGATGGAAATATGCAGCCGACGAAATAATAAAATTGATTTGAGTATAAGGGAGTGTTATACATTCTCGATTACACTAATTTAGAGAATAGTTACATTTGTCCCAATGAAATATGGTCTTCTTCTCTTACTCTTTTTAGCGGCTTGCAGCCAAAAAAAACAAGGTCCTAACAAGTTTAGTGATGCTAAACTTATAAACATATACGAACTACAAGATCGGAGGGACACGAAAACTCTTTTGCCCTTTTTAAAAGCAAAGAAGGAAAACCACCGCATAGCTGCGGCAATGGCCTTTGCGAGTATACAAGACACCATAGCTATACCCTATCTTAACCAAATGCTACAGATAGACCAAGATCCTATGCCACGTAGAGCCGCTGCGTATGCACTCGGACAGATTGCTAGCAGTAAAGCACTAGGCATTCTTACTGCTGCATTTGACCAAGAACTATTCCCTGCCAATAGACCGTATGTGATGGAAGCCATAGGCAAATGTGGAGACTCTAGTACAGTAGCCCTATTTGAAGGTGTAGAGTACACCGATTCTGCCTTGCAAATGGGATGGGCGTATGGTGTATTTAGATTGGGATTGAAAGGGTTTCGTTCCCATCCATTGAATAACCGAATGATGCATTTCTTGAATATTGATAACAAAGATTTGGCCATACTCGCGAGTCATTATGTCTATCGCAATTTGAGAGAGACGGGCAATAGCGAACGAGTAGATTCATTGCTTGCGGTTGCCCGATATGAGGAGGTAAAGGAGCGATTTATGTTACTCAAGGAAGAAAATAATCATCCTTCACTATCAGCGTCACAGTTTTTTTATGAAATAGGTATGAAGTCTGATCATGAAATAGCTGCGATGGTTGAACATTTTCCTAGTATGACCAACCAATTTGAGAAATATGCATTTCAAATTGTTAACGATAGCAATGTATCTTCTGTCATTAGAAATGCCACTTTAGAAAAAGTGTTATCACTCTGCCAAAACAACATGACCCGTAAATGGAATTATGTCCTGATAGGACTCAAAAGCAATGACATGGCACTGCAAAGTATAGCTGCTTTAGAAATTCATAAAATAGGGAAGCCCAAATACGTAATAGAAACCAAAGCAATGTTAGATGTTTTGTATGAAGAGTGCGTTCGGGTAAAATCTCAACTCAAACTACCGCAACAAGCAGAAACCTATATAGATATTTGCAAGGCAATAGAAGCTCTAGGTGGCGATAAGTTTCTCGGATATCAACCGGCATACAATCACCCAATTGATTGGGAATTTGTAAAGACCATTCCAAAAGATCAACAAGTGCACCTTAGAACCAATAAGGGCGATATCACACTAGAGCTCTTTGTAGAAAACGCTCCAGGTACGGTTGCCAACTTCCTTCTTCTTACTGATTCAGGTTTCTACAACAACAAGTTCTTCCATAGAGTCGTGCCAAAGTTTGTGATACAAGGAGGTTGCCCGCGTGGAGACGGATGGGGAAGCCTAGAGTGGACACAGCGTAGTGAGTTTAGCAACTATCAACGTTACGAAACGGGGACTGTAGGCATAGCTTCTGCCGGCAAAGACACCGAAGGCGTACAATTTTTCATCTCCCACTGCCCTACCCCACATTTGGATGGTAGGTATACCATTTTCGCTAGAGTCATAAGCGGTATGGACGTGATAAATGAGATAGAAGTGGGTGATAGAATAGTGAAGGTAGAGCGGCTTTAATTCTTTTGTTCTTCCTTCTATACTTTATATCATCGAAACATGAGGAGGACAAAACACATGCAAACACTCCGTCTTTATTCTGGATAAGCTGTAATCAGAAGCGACTTTTCACGTAGAGCAACGAAGTTAAAAATTGTATCGAAGGATGAACAACAACTTACTACCTTTGTTCCACTAACATCAATGCTTCTCAAACTCGCTTGGCGGAATATTTTCAGAAATAAACGTAGAAGTTTAATCACCGTTTCATCTATCATTTTTGCTGTATTATTTGCCGTATTTATGCGTAGTCTGCAATATGGAGCCTACGGCAATATGCTCAAGAATATTGTAAGTAGCTACATGGGCTATGTACAGATTCATAGCAAAGGATTCTGGGAAGAAAAGACATTAGATAACAGCTTTTTACTAGGCGAAATCAACCAACTTAAAAACCAAGAAGGCATCAGCTATCTCAGTCCTCGCATTGAGGGGTTTGCACTTATAAGTTTGAGCGAAACGTCTAAACCCGTAGCCATACTGGGATTAGATCCTGCCTTAGAAAAGGAACACATAAAACTGGACCAAAAAGTAATAGAAGGAGACTATTTTTCGGACAACAAAAATGGTCTTCTTATAGGCAAAGGAGTAAAAGAGATTATGAAACTCTCCATCGGCGACACCCTCGTATTTTTAGGACAAGGATACCAAGGCTCTATTGCTAGTGGAGCGTATCCTATCGTAGGAGTAATCGACCTTAAAACTCCAGAACTCAACAAGCGAACTGTTATTATGACTCTGAATCAAGCACAGGAATTATTTGCCCTACCCGATATGGTAACCACAGCAGTAGTTGGCATAAATCACGATGACTGGCAAGATACACAGGAAAAGACTGCTGCTGCAATAGACACGAATAGACTAGAAGTGATGAATTGGCAGGAGATGTTACCAGAGCTTAAACAACTTATTACGGTAGATCAAGCCGGAGGAACATTCGTATTAATGATTTTATATAGTATTATCACCTTTAGTCTGTTTGGCACAGTGCTGATGCTCACCGAAGAACGCAGTTTTGAATACGGTGTACTTATAGCCATCGGTATGGAGAAAAACAAAGTAATACAAGTAGCCATACTCGAAACCATTCTTATGGCTACAGCAGGCGTTATTGTAGGATTGATAGTGGCCTTCCCCTTTGTATTGTACTTCAACATTAATCCGATTAACCTAAGCGGTCAAATGCAAGAAGTGGTAGAGCGTTTTGGTTTTGAAGCATTGATACCTACATCACTAGACCCCAGCATTGCAATGACGCACGCCGGTATTATTTTCGTGATAGTATTGGTAGTCAATATATACACCATAGTAAAAATCAAGAGCTTGAATCCAATAAAGGCGATGAGAAAATGATTTTTAAAATTGCATTCAAAAATATTTGGAGGAATAAACTCCGCAGCTGGACCGTTATTATGGCAATTTCCTTGGGCATATTTGGTGGTTTAGCAGTGATAAGCACAGCTACAGGGCTAAGTGACATGCGACAGAACAACGCCATCAGAACCTATGTAAGCCATATACAAGTACACGATAGTACCTACCTAAAATACAGTGGACTCAATGACGTTATTACTCAAGAAAAAGCAATTTTATCTTTCGTAAAGAAGCACCCAAACACCGAAGGAGTGAGTACTCGCCTTAGAATAGAGAGTTTTATACAAACCGCCGGAGGAACAAGCGGAGTCATCCTTAATGGCATTAATCCAGAGGACGAAAAACAAGTAACCAATATAGCTGAGAAGCTACAGCAAGGAAACTTCCTAGAGACGTATAAAAGAAAACCGCCAATACTCATAAGTAAAAAACTGGCCACCAAACTCAATGCTAAGATAAAAACTACCATACAATGCTCCTTTACGGATGCCAATGGGTTACCCGCTACAGGTGTATTCAAAGTAGTAGATATATTCTCCACGAGTAACTCCATGTACGACGAGGTAAATGCCTTTGTACGGTTGGAAGACCTACAAGCGATAAGCAGTATATATGGCAGCCATGAGATTGCCATTACCATCAAGGACGAAGAGCAAGTAGAAAGCTTTAGAGAAGAACTCATAGCACATTTTCCAGAACAACACATAGCCAGTTGGCGAGGTATTGCTCCAGAGCTTGGTTATGCAGACAAAATGATGGATTTAGTAATGAGCATTTTTCTAGTGATCATCATGCTAGCACTGGCCTTTGGTATTGTGAATACTATGCTAATGGCTGTGCTGGAGCGAAAAAAAGAACTGGGAATGCTTATTTCGGTAGGGATGAACAAGCGTAAGGTATTTTGGATGATCGTATGGGAATCTATATTTCTATCACTTATAGCCGGACCACTTGGCATAATAGCCTCGTACCTCGCTATCCAGTTTTTTGGTACGTATGGCATAGACCTTAGTTTCGCCGCAGATGGACTCAGAAGTGTAGGACTAGAAAGCGTCATTTTCCCGACACTTAACACAAATTATTATATTCTGATTAGCATTCTGGTAGTATCTACATCCATACTTTCCTGTATATACCCAGCACTAAAAGCACTAAAGCTGAACCCAGCAGAAACACTGAGAACGGCATGAAAGTATTTTGTAAACTATGGCATTGTATATACACCCGTATATCAACAGATGCAAGCACCCGCAACTATAAACCGATAATCTAAAACTAGCCCTATGATACAAGCAAACAACATACATAAGACCTATAACGATGGCAAAGTTCAAGTTCATGCTCTCCGTGGTATAGACGTAGAGATAAAAGAAGGTGAGTTTACCGCAATAGTAGGTCCAAGTGGTAGTGGTAAAACTACATTGCTGAATATTATTGGCGGACTAGATGCACCTACTCTAGGAGAAGTGCACATAGGCGATACTAATATTGCTCAACTATCCGAAAATGAACTGATTGATTTCAGACTAAATCACATAGGATTTGTATTCCAGAGTTATAACCTAATCCCGGTGCTTACTGCAAAAGAGAATGTAGAATTCCTGATGCTTTTGCAAAAAAGAGATGAAGCGGAACGCAATGAGCGTACTACAAAGCTACTAAAGGCCGTAGGACTAGAAGACCAGATAAACAAAAAGCCAAATGAAATGAGTGGTGGACAACAACAACGCGTAGCAGTGGCAAGAGCTTTGGCAAGTAAGCCCGATTTTGTATTGGCTGATGAGCCTACGGCAAATTTAGACAGTAAATCTACTGCAAACCTGCTGGATATCATGCTGCGATTGAATGATGAAGAGAATATCACTTTCGTCTTTAGTACGCATGACCAGCGTGTCATAGACAGAGCAAAGCGGGTGATTACTGTAGAAGATGGTAAGATCCTCAGTGACGAGACCAAGTAACATATGCCTCAATGCACTTGTAGTGACAATAATGCCACAAATTGTACCATGATCTACAGGCATTCAAAATGACTACATCCCAAATAAAAGAACAGCCTCTACAAATATTTTCTAACTTTGTTCGTTAGAAACCTGTATGAGAAATCTGCCAATTATTTTTTTGTTACTATCGGGAATGCAATCTACTGCACAGATAGGTGGCACAAGTGCTTTTACCTTTGCCCTTATCGAAAACAGTGCTAGACACACGGCTCTTGGTGGCGTATCTATCGTAAACACAGATGCCGATCCTTCAGCAGGTTTTCAGAACCCTGCACTCATTAACAGTAGTATGCACAAGTCTGCCTCACTTTCTTACGCCAATCATGTCGCAGATCTTAATTATGGTTTTGCTAGCTATAGCCACTCTTTTGATACTGGCAGTTCTTGGCTTTTTAGTATAGGATATTATGACTATGGTAAATTTACACGTACAAGTACCGCAGGAGATGTTTTAGGAGAGTTTACAGTAGACGATTACAATTTTCAGATAGGATATAGTAAGCAATATACAGACAAGGTTAGCATAGGTGCAAATGGTAAGTTTCTATATAGTGTATACGATGCATATGTAAGTACAGCAGGTGCATTAGACCTAGGGATTTCGTATCGTGATACCGCAAATCTATTTTCAGCAGCTTTTTTGGTTAAGAATATGGGTTACCAGTTCATTCGGTACGATGACAATAGCCCACGCGAGCCACTTCCTTTTGATGTACAAGCAAGTATTAGTAAGAAGCTAGCTCATAACCCGTTGCGATTTACGCTCACCTTGCACAATCTGCATAGATGGAATAATTCGTATGTGAATATTAATGCTCGTAATAAAGAAATAGATCTAGAAACCGGTATTGTTAAAAATCAAGAATTAAGTTTTAGTCAGAAAGCAGTACGACATGTTATATTTAACACAGAATTAGTGTTTTCGGATAATTTCCAGCTGCGTATGGGTTACAACCACCAACGAAGAGCAGAACTAGGACCCGAAGACCGCAGAGCAACCACCGGTTTTAGCTGGGGTTTTGGGATTGGTATTAGAAAACTAATGCTAAGTTACGGTAGTGCAGGGTACTTCCCAGGTATAGCATCAAATTACTTCTCAGTAAGTAGGGATTTGAGCAGACTCAAGAGAAAAAAGGCCTCTACTGGTAGCCCTGTTTTGTAATCAAATCCTCTCCACGAAGTACGTGTCTTTTTAAGTTTTTTCTCCTACCCCTTTCAAAATCAAAAATTTGCTTTAAGTTTGACCAACGTTGAGTTACAAGATAAACATAGCGATAGATGGACATAGTAGCTGCGGTAAAGGAACTCTTGCCAAAAATCTAGCTAAAGAACTTGACTATTTGTTTATAGATAGCGGTGCAATGTACAGAGCAGTAACGTTGTACATTATCAATGAAGGGCTTTCGCTAGAAGAGGTAGATGAAGATCCCGCGGTCTTGGGCAATATCAAAATACATTTTGAGTTTGACTCCGAAAAGTGTTTCTATGAAACATATCTAAATGGTGTGAATGTAGAAAAAGAAGTGCGTGGTATGCGAGTAAGCAAGTTTGTAAGTCCCGTAAGTACACTCAAAGCTGTACGTGATTTTTTAGTTGTACAGCAACAAGAAATAGGCAAAGACAAAGGAGTAGTAATGGATGGTCGCGACATAGGGACCACCGTATTCCCCGGTGCTGAGCTCAAGATATTCATGACGGCTAGCCCAGAAATACGTGCAAAACGTAGATATGAAGAGCTAGAAAAAAAAGGTATACATGTGCAATACCAGGAGGTCTTGCATAACATACGTGAGCGAGATCATATAGATAGTACACGAGCAGAAAGCCCTCTTGCCAAAGCCAAAGACGCTATCACACTAGACAATAGCTCGATGACCAAAGATGAACAAGCTCGCTTATCATTATCATGGGCTAGAGGAGTCATCCAATCCCTTGCTATGCAGTAATCATATAACGCTAAAGAAGGCAGTATTACTTGGCCTAGTAGCCTATGTAGTGCATTATTTTCTGTTTTTACTTTTCAACCTACACCTTATTCCAATTGCTTGGCTAGACGAAGTAATGGGCTTAGACCCTGGGTTTCGGCTTGCAAACCGTCAAGGATACACCTAGCAGTGTTAGTCTCAAGAGTAAAGAAAATTACATCTACTCAATAAAAGGTTAATGATATTGCATATTATTCCATAATCGAAGAGAATTATTCCATTAAAACGTCCCTTCACATAAATTTGACTTTAACCGATAGGATAAACTACTCCTGCTTCTAAACAATAATGATAGTGCTTGCACCCATCTGGCAGAGTATCATATATCACAAGGCAAATGGAGCAAAGATTTGGCAAGAAAATATAAAAAATTTGCACCTTCAGGAAGTAAAGTTCCCATTAGCTTCCGCTAAATTACTACTACGTCTTAACAGTAAAAATAGAGCCAAAGTTAAATATAGATAGACGCTAGACTTTTCTATTTTACAAAGGTAACCGTACCGTTATCGATATGCCTGTTTCCGTCCCAACCTTTGTAGGTTACAATCCAAAAATAGACATTGCTGTATTTTAGATCATCATCTTTATACTCGCCACTCCATTTTATATTCTTATTTGAGCTTTCAAAGACTTTCTCTCCCCATCGATTGTAGAGTTTCATCTCAAACTCTTTCACAAACACATCCGCCCATCCAAATGAATCATTCAGCTTATCTCCATTTGCGGTTACAGCATTTGGCACATATACTTCTGGAGGCTGTATCAAGTAGATATCATTACTTCTACTTGTTGCATTGTGAACTCCCGAGTTTTCGTAGGCTACTACACTGTACCAATAACCACCCCAATCGTAATCTAAATCTCCATCTGTATATTCTAGGGTTGGACTATTTACCCTTACGATGGGCCTTAGTATTCCTGTATCTACGGATCGCGTTAACTCGTAGGACTCTACACCGCTGTCCCAATCTATATAACTATCCCAATACAGATTCATTCTGTAACGTGGTGTGGTTTCTTTTTCATTGATAGGCTCTCCACGTATTACGATTGAACAGCCCTCATTGCTAATTGGGCTAATATGACCACAATTATCCATCACCTTCACCACATAACAATAGGAGAATTCATCTACAAGCACGTTTTTATCTAGGAAGCTTAATGTATTGATATCAAATATAGACACCAAATAAGTATACGCCTTATCATTTCTCGTCTTTCGATAAACCTCGTAGCTGCTGAAGTCATCTTCTGTAGACCGTTCGTAATCTACCCTTATAGAATCTTGCACTACTGTAGCTGTTATAAGGTATGTAGGGCTTACAGGTATTTCACTTTCTTTTAAACTATTGAGTTCATACGTCTGTTCTCCTACTTGGTTACATATGTTTTCCACTACGAGGAAGTACGAGTAGTTGTTTTCCCTTGGTTTATTAATGTCAACGTCTGTGTATGTACCTGCTCCTTGATTAGCTATCTCTTGCAACAAGCTTCTGTTTCCTAAGGGGTCTACTTTGTACAGCAACATCCTCTTGAAATAAGCACTCTGTGGCGTAGCACTCCAATCTATACGTAGCTCGTCATTTCTACCAAAATTGAGGCACAACACTCCCGGAGGTGGTAGTACAGGTACAGAATCTACTATTATGGTAATAAAACCGTCATTATTCTCAGGAAAAGGACAGCCTGCATCAAAAGCTTCTACAGGTATTTTGAAGGTGTCTCCAGCACTTTCACAGTCAAAACGGAATACGAAATCTACCACTGAACGTTCTACACTGGTATCTGCACTCTTACCCACACTCATATATTTATCCAGTTCTGTAGGGATAGAATAAACAATAAATAGCGAATCTTTCTCTGGATCTGTGACAGTAGATTTAAAGCTGAGTTCTTCCAAAACATTTGCTCTAAAAACAGGGCTTCCCACGACAGGTTTATCATTTCTAGGAACTACCTGTATTTTAAATGAAGCATTACTACATCTCGGGCTAGGATTATTGGGACTATAAGACCCCTCAGATGTCGGAAAATCATTGACTTGACTTTCTCCAGCTGGCGGGCAACTGCCGCAGACACTCTGATAAATAGCTCCACGTTTATCAAACCTACTTGTACCACCGTCTACGTGGTCATTTGTTCTACTTCCACCAAAATAGGTGCCATATAGTATATCTGAAAGATTCTCTTCTAGAACAATAATATGGAAATCTTGTCCATCTGTCCTGCTTTGAAACGCATCTGGTGTAAGTGGCATATTTTGCAACCTAAATCTACCTGTTTGATCAAAATTGGTACCCCATCCACTAACATATACCCTATCGCAATTGTCAACCAAAAGAGCATTAATAGTAAGGTCTGTCTCGGATCTTCCGCTACCATATACGGTACTTACAATAATGGAGTTTAGATCACTTGTTAACTTAGCAATAAACTGTTTTCCATTGGCATTGCTGTATACATTGCCTATTACAGGCATGCTACCTGTTGAGTGACCAGCAACGTATATCTCGTTGAGTCTATCACTCTCAGATGCAAGTACTTGGTCATAAGACGTAGTACCAAAGTAGGTACATGACAACAATTGGGATCCATCTATATTGATCTTGGCTACGTAGCCATCTACGGATCCTCCTTGATAATTTTCTTGATATGCCCCGCTATGAGTAGGAAGATCAGAACTGGTTGTACTGCCAGATATGAGGATATTCCCATCTGCCATCACGTCTATTCCATATACAGATTCTGCACCAACACCACCAAAGTAAGTGCTCCATCTTAACGTACTTAAATCCTTATTTAGACTGAAGAGAACACCTTCTTGACTTCCCTTGTTCATGTTTTGGAATGCCCCTGTTGTAGTTGGGAAGTCTAACGAATACGAGCACGAAGCAATTAGTACATTACCATTCGCATCGAGGTTTACCTCTCCCCTATATTCATCTGCATAATATGAGTTCATATCACTTTGGCTGTTCAACCCATCATTTAGTAATCCGCCTACGAAAGTAGAACCGATGAGAGTGCTACCATCTACAGAAAACTTCGTTACAATTATATCTACACCTCCACCTATTGTTCTCCCATAAGCATTACTTGTAGTAGGATAATTCGAAGACCTGCTTGTACCAAAAACGACTAACTCTTCATTATCTGTGACTATAAGGCTATGGGGAAACTCGTTTCTGGAACCACCCAAATAGGTTGCATATTCTAAGACAGAACCGTCGGGCGAGTATTTACTAATACCAATATCCCAAGGATTTACACTCGGCTCAAGAGGATCCGTATCCCCTCCGTTAAACGTTTCACTAAAAGATCCTGGTGTCGCTGGGTACCTTCCATTTGCTACAGTAGTTGGGCTTGTTACACTACCACCTGCATAAAGACCTCCATCCAAATCAAAAGTTGCCGTATATCCAAAATTATCTACTGAACTCCCAGAATAGGTTGAGAATATTAGTTCAGGATCGATGACCGTTTTCACTTTAGTCTTAAAAAAAGCAGTTTTAAATCCAATTAGATCACCTCGCTTCTCATACGACATATTAATCTGTCTCTGTTCACCATTTGCCTCTTCGTAGGATAATGGCATTACTTCTGAAAATTCGCCAAATCGACTAAAAGTCGTAATTCTATCACTGGCAACATGAAAACTATCCGCACCTACTATTTTAAGTTGTATATCCTTTATATCTGATCCTTTATTTAAAATAAAATTATACTTAAATCGCTTATCAATACATACATACTCTAAATCAATATTGGGATAAATGTTCTTGTATAGGACCTTAGAATAGCTTGCTACTTTACCAGCCCACCTGCTTGGGTCGTCTCCCAAAAAATAATTGTAATACGCCATCTGTTTTGATGTCCCCGCATACTGCTCCAAATTCGCTCCTACAAATTCATACTTGATATGCTGCATCTCTAGTGCAGCCGGTAGCACATAAGTGTCAGCTATATCTCGTGTATGGCGGTCGTGAAGGTGTGTAACCACATCCCCCCAAGTTTGCTGGTCATACAATAGGACACTAAAACCTTCTTGATCTAAGAAGATAACGTGAGAGCCATAGTTTACTCTAAAATCGATAGCACTATCAAATTGCCCTTTATTTTCTTGAAAACCAATCTGACCATAGACAGGAACACCCACACACAGTAGGATAATGGTCAAAATTTTCAATATGGGTTGACTAAATAGCACTCTTATTTCTTAGATAGACGTGCAAGGTAACCAAAACGTTACAGTAAAAGGCCGAATTACTTCGACGGAGCGTAGAAAAATGACTTTACGGTGTAGTTAAATTGACTACCGTCCCGGAGAGTAACTGTAACGTCAAAATTACTTTTGTCTGGAATTGCTGCTTTATCATAGGTTGGTTTGAATACCAAAGTAGGAGCCCCGTACCCTCTAACGAAGGACTCTACAGTAACAGGAATCACTTTTCCGTCTTGCATTACTTCTACCATAGCATCGGTAAGATCGCGATAGATGGCAAAAGTCCAACTACTAAATAACATTAACTGCGGCACATGACCTTTCGGAGGCCATACAATGGGGTTATCCATATAGAAGGTAGTATCTGCACTACCACTATCATCTAAAGCCCAAATAACAGCAACATTGTCTGTGCTGCCGTGGCCGTATACACGACCATTTGGGTACAACAACCATCGTCTATTACCCGCAGCAGGATTTTTATCATCCATTATATACGTGACTGCCAAAGAAGTATTTGCGTCTTTAATAAGCAACGAGTGCTTGGCAGCATACGCCCCTTCACTACTCCAGCATTTCCACGTTCTAGGCGGATCATGACTTAAACTTCTATTTGTTGTCATCATCAAAGCCGCTTTTTGGCAATATTCGTTTGTTGCTTCATCAAACAGTACTTCAGGTACTCCTGCATTTCTTCTGAAATAATTTACTCTGTTGGCAACTTTAGTCTGTGCATCAAAATCTATAGTTCCCGCATCACAGCCACTGGTTCGTCCATTCCATTTATAAGGCTCAATAGCCTTTCCGTTCAAATCTGTCCCTTTCGTTCTCGTGTTGTAATAGTTTTTGAAAAAGTCTTCACGAGCAATTAATCTCTCTCGTTCACTATGGTCTGCATTGGGTGCAAATTTCTTCTGATCAGCCATTACATCTCTAGCTGTACTAAATCTATTTTTAGAAACCAATAGACCTATATACTTGTCATTAATGCTAATCAGTTTTTCAAGATTGTCTTTCTCCGTATTTGCCTCATACTCATCCAGCATTAATCCATACAATGCTCCTTGCTCAGCTACACTAGTGCGTATCACAGACTTTTCGGCTATCACTTTTGCTCGTGTTGCCATGAGGTCAGTACTATTAGGGTATTTCGAGATAGCTTGTTGTAATACAAAACTTGCAAATGGCATTTCTTTGGTTTCAAAGGCATAGTTTGTAATCAGATTCCATCTATCTGCTATATCTGGCGAAGAGGTGCTATTTGCCGTGAGAATAATATATTTGTCAAGCACATATTTTGCACTTTCAATATGACTGTAGGTATGGAAATATTCCGTCAATTTCCAAAGTACATTCTCTGATTTTTTCTCAACAAAAATATCTGTCGCCTTTATTTTACGTGCTTCTTTTGTAGAAGCTTTGGCTACTTTCTCTCGTACAAATGTATTGATGAGTGTATCGGCCTCCACCATCCTGTTATTCGTGAACTTATTTTTAATAAGGTAAATATAAAGCGAATTCTCCTTGGTTAACAGCTCCTTATCAGCAGGGTCATGAACAAGCACTTCTTGCACATAGTTTAACATAAGACTGCTTGGTGGCATCATTTTTATTTGGTCCAATATCACTCCCTTGTGAAGGAAATTTATTTTAGCTTCACTTCCAAAATGCTCTCTTGCTTGCACTATCATTACCTTAGCACTATCGTACTTCTTTGCTTTCCAGAACTTATCAATAAAATAAAGATAAGGCTCAACTTGTTGCTCTGCCTCGGCTAAACTCTGATCCAAATCTGCAGCGTACCACTGTAGTAATTGTTTGTATATAGGTTCTCCAGTTACCGTATCTTGATATGCAATCGCACTTCTTCCGGCCATGTAATATGGATACCTCTGCGCACTATCCAATCTATAAGCCAAATTAAACAACTTCACTGCTTTGGCCATTTTACTGATTTCATACTGCGTTTCAGCTTGTTCAGTTTGGCGTTTCACCACTTCATCTCTCACCTCAGCAAAGTCCTCTCGCAGCATCCGTTTTCCATCTTCTCTTTTTAGTCCTTTTAGCATATACTTAACAGCGAGCTTTATGGCATCTGGATTCTTCTCTAAGTAGGTCTCATCTTTAGCTTGCTCGATGTACGCCTGAGACAAATAGAAATATGTTTCCGGTTTTTTCTTGAGCGATTTATCCTCCAAAGCATTTAAACATACCTTTTCTAATCGTCTGAAATTATCCAAATCTACAGCTTCCTTCATTTTGTACACTTGGCTAAACACTGAGTTGACAAAGGACAAGGCTACAACTACAAATAAGGTTCTTAATGCTAATTTCATTTCTTCTACAATATTATTTACTTTAATGTCAAACTCCAAGCCATAGGCTTATCATCGAACAAAGCCTTTGTTTTAGGCCACACTTTCCCAAAAATTTCTGATGCACGATACGCATCTAAATAACTATCACTTAGCCACTTACTATGCGTAAACACTACATTGGAATTATTGGTATCTTGATATATTCTCAGACTAACAATACCTGGGGCACTTGCAATATCGTCTTTAATCGTTTCGAAATAGTCCAGAAAATTGGCTGTTTCCTCTGGTTTGAAGGTCATTTTGACAAGGCGTAGGATCATCTTTTTTTAATAATTACAGGTTTAGACTTTCTAAGATTAAGCAGTCGCATAGCATTACTTTGTTTAATAGCAACAACAAGGTAACCGTGCTCAGAGAAGTAACACAAAGAATCTCCCACCTGCACATCTGCAAAATTTTCACTAACACTATCGATGGTAGTATGTCGGCTTAGCTCTATTTCGCATCTTCCTCCTTTTAGAAACAAGTCGAAATCAGTCTTACTGATGTTGGTGTAAGCATTGCCAAAGTGATCTACAAATAGCACCGTACCTCTCAATTCGTTACCATCATTAGTAGGCACCAAACTTGTCTTCACTACTATTTTTTCAGCCTTAGAAGCAATACTTATCAAGTCTTTGGATTCAATCAGCTTTTGGAGAAAAGGTATATATATACTCTGAATTTTCTGTTCCACACCATTGGTAGGAATCCGAAAGTAATTATCGAATTTCTCCCCAAAAATGAGGCTAAGAATACCATTATCTGGAGCTATGAAAAAATGTCCATTGTATTCTGCCGCCAAGTGCCCTGCAAATGATGTTGCCACCACATTGGTAGCCAGAATATGTATACTTCCCACTGGAAAATCTTGGTAAACCATAGAACAGAGATAGGAAGCCTCCACAATATCAAAAGGCTCTACTCTACTACTAATCTCAATAAACGGCAAATCGATACCTGAGCAATGCATACTTCCTCGAAAAGAAGCCATATAGTGCGAATCAGCCCCAAAATCACTTAAAAAAGTTAGTACAGACAATGTTAATTATTTACCTAATTTAGCCGACGAAAATAAGGACAGAACACAACATTCTTACAAAATACATTGGCAGAAAGAAAATATTTAATTGAAGAGATAGAGCCATCTCGTTTTTTTGGACCGTATAACGCTCATTTTAAGGTATACAAGGCAAAATACCCACGTTTACAACTTTCTAGCAGAGGCGGTAGCATTACTATTAAAGGAGACGAAAGTGATATCGATGAGTTTGTTAAAGCTGTAGATTCTATTGTAAAGTATCTCAAGACGAATAATAAGGTCACTTTAGGAGATATAGAACGCGTGGTACAAGGAGAAGAAAATTCTAACGACGGAGCGTCTGAAACCCAGAAAGGTATAATACTACATGGTCACAGTGGCCGTATAATAACTGCTCGCACAAAAAACCAACAAGAATTAGTAGACAAGGTCAATCATAATGATCTCGTTTTTGCTATCGGTCCTGCTGGCACAGGAAAAACCTATACTGCGGTTGCTTTGGCCGTAAAAGCTCTGAAAAACAAAGAGATAAAACGCATCATTCTATGCAGACCTGCAGTAGAAGCAGGCGAAAGCCTGGGTTTTTTACCAGGAGATATGAAAGATAAGGTAGACCCATACCTACGACCTCTTTATGACGCCCTTGAGGATATGATACCTCAAGAGAAAATGAAGGCGTACATAGAAAAAGGAATTATAGAAGTAGCTCCACTTGCTTTTATGCGTGGCCGTACATTGAATAACTGCTTTGCTATCTTAGACGAAGGTCAGAATGCAACCAATACGCAACTCAAGATGTTTTTAACTAGAATGGGGCCTATTTCTAAAGTTGTGATTACAGGAGACTTAACACAAGTAGACTTACCGGTGCGAGTACAGAGTGGTCTAGAACCTGCATTAAACCTACTAAAGAACGTGAAAGGCATAGGGATTGTAAGGCTAAATGAGAATGATGTTGTTCGACATAGATTAGTAAAAGACATCATCAAGGCATATCAAAAATTTAAAAAATAGCTCCCAGTTAATTGGGGTCATATTTAGCTTGTTCTATATTTTTTTTTGACAAAAAAAAATATTGAAACAGGAATTTTTCGCACGGCGTATTTTCAGTCAACATGCCAAGACAATTGTCTGATAAACAGATATTTGCAATTGAAAATAGTAGCTATTTGAAAACCTTCTAAATTGAAAAATTGTGCATATCTCAAAGTGCCTCATTTTAATGCCTAACTATATTTGCAGCCGCGTTAAATCAACGTAAGAACTGAATGTCCAACCAAAAAAAATACATCGCACTAGCGATTCTCTCCACTTCAATTAGCACTTTATCATTTTCACAAAAATAGTATGTCATCATTTTATTCGGAATCTACGTTCCTAGCATTGATCATCCTGTCAGTAGTACTCCTAGCAATAGCAGCATTACTTTTTGGTATCAAGAGACATTTGTCTGAACTTAACAGAGAAAAATTTGCCGAGGAGGCAGAACCATCTTTTTATGAGGCTAAAATAAAACCCGTCATAGATACTTGGAATCCTACCATTGCAACGTTGGTGATAGCTGGGGTTCTTATCGTTATTCTAGGCGGTTTTGGTTATAAATTTGGCATGGATGAAGTAGGTGTTCAACAAGGGTACGCTCCATCACAACCTATAAATTTCTCACACAAAATACACGCTGGTCAGTATGAAATAGATTGTAAATACTGCCACAGTACAGTTGAGAAATCTAAGTCTGCTAGTATTCCATCGCTAAACACTTGTATGAACTGCCACAAGTATGTGAAAGCTTCAGAAAAATACAACGGAAAGACTTCACCAGAAATCCAAAAAATATACAACGCTATAGGATACGACGGCGAAAACATGGAGTACATTGAAGGGTATGAGCAAAAACCTATCGAATGGATTCGTATTCACAACCTACCAGACTTAGCATACTTCAATCACTCTCAACACGTAGTAGTAGGCAAATTAGACTGCCAGACGTGTCACGGACCCATACAAGAGATGGACAAGGTATACCAATACTCTACCCTACAAATGGGATGGTGTATAGACTGCCACCGAGAGCGAGGTATTGACTCTGAAAACAACGATTACTATGAAGAGGCACATAAAAATATGCTAGCTGAAGGTAAAGATTATATCACCGTAGCAGAGAATGGTGGTCTAGAATGTAGCAAGTGTCACTATTAATTATCAATTAAAGAAAATCAAATTATGTCTTCAAATAAGTATTGGAAAGGTGTAGAAGAGTTAGACCAAACACAAGAGTTTGTATCTTCTAATGCCAACGAATTTTCAGAAGGACTACCATTAGAGCAAGTTTTTTCAAACGACGACTCTACAAGAGCCAACAGAAGAGACTTCTTAAAATATTTCGGTTTTGGACTAGGAGCCGTTACGCTTGCAGCGTGTAACAAAGCTCCAATTAAAAAAGCAATACCATACGTTGAGAAACCAGACAATGTCACTCCAGGTGTTCCCCTTTACTACGCAAGTAGTTCTGTTAGTAATACAGAAGGATTTCCTGTGCTTGTAAAAGTACGTGAAGGTAGACCAATTAAATTTGAGCCAAACAAAGAAGCTACATATTTTGGCGGCGGTCTCGATGGTTTAGGTCACTCTGCTCTTCTTTCCTTGTACGACACCAATCGTCTGAAAGGGGCAATGGTTGCAGGAAAGCGAAAACCAATTGCTTGGAAAGATTTTGATAAAGAAATAGTAACCGCATTAAATAAAGTAAAAGCAGCTGGCAAATCAATAGCTATAGTTACAGACGGTAGCACAAGTTTACTTAGCCAACAAGCTATTGCAGACTTTTCTGCTACGTACAACAACACGGATGTAGTTTCGTATGAGCCTATATCGTATTCTGGTATTACGAGGGCAAACAATGCCTCCTTTGGTAAAGCTATCATTCCAGCTTACAACTTTCAAAATGCAGATGTAATTGTAAGTTTTGGTGCAGATTTCTTAGGTACTTGGATAAGCCCTATCAAGTTCCACTCAGATTACAGCAAAAACAGAGTACCTAAAAACGGTAAAATGTCGAAGCATTATCAGTTTGAATCGATTATGTCTCTTACAGGTAGTAATGCCGATGTACGTGTTCCCATGAAAATGAGTAATGTGGGTCAACACCTTGTAGCTCTCTACAGAGAACTAGGTGGGGCTACTCCTCACAAAGGAATGGAAGTAGCGGGTAATAATATTAAAAACGCTGCGGAAGAACTCAGAGCTGCAGGAAACAAAGGACTTGTAGTATGTGGAAGTAACAATGAAGCAGACCAATTATTAGTGAACGCTATTAATATGATGCTGGGTGGTTATGGTACTACCATTGACACCACAAACTACTATATGGGACAGAATGCAGATGAAGCAGCATTTACTTCGTTCCTTTCCAAGGCTAAGAGCGGTGCTTATGGTGCTGTAATTACATTGGGTTCTAATCCAGTTTATAGTTACTCAGGAGCAGAAGATATATTAGCTAAAATACCTCTACGTATCAGTACGAGTATTACAATGGACGAGACTTCGAGTAATGCTACGCACGTTGCTACTGATCTGCATCCACTAGAAAGTTGGGACATAAAACAACCATATAAGGGTAGATTTATATTGGCTCAGCCAACTATATCTCCTGTCTTTGAAGGAAGACAGGCATCCAGCTCACTTGCTGCTTGGGCAGGGGCAGATGTGTCTGAAAAGAACGAATTATCTCACGCATACAAGTACGCCAAGAAAGTATTTTCTAGTGCAGTAGGCGGTGACTTTAACAAGGCATTAGAACTGGGAGTTGTAGAAAACACTTCTTCACCTAGTGTGCCTTCATTTAATATAACAGGTGGCGAAGCAGCAGATGCTCTCGCTACCAAGAAAGGATCAGCAACAGAGCTTGTTCTTTATCAAAAAGTAGGTGTACGAGACGGTGCTTATGGAAATACTCCTTGGGCTCACGAAATGCCCGATCCAGTAAGTAAGGTGACTTGGGATAATTACCTAACGATGTCTATGCCAGATGCGAAAGCAAATGATATATCTACAGGTGATGTTGTAAAAGTAACTGTACCTACAGGCAGTATTCAAATACCTGTACTTATACAACCAGGACAGACAAAGTCCACCTACGGAATAGCGTTGGGTTATGGAAGAGTACTTCCAGATGATGTGAAAAATGATCTTAAGGATTTGGGTCAAAATGCATATCCGCTAGTAGATATGAAAGGTGGTTTTGCTGATTATACTATTGGTGATGTGAAAATTGAAAGAGTAACGGGTGCTTCAACATACGAATTTGGTATTACCCAAACGCACTATTCTATAGAGGGAAGAGATATCATACGTGAAGCTACCTTAGATGAGTATAATATAGATCCACTAGCAGGAAGTCATGTTCACAAGCCTAAAATGATCTCCTTGTGGGACGATTACGATTATAGCAAGGGACACCATTGGGCTATGGCTATAGACCTAAACTCCTGTACTGGATGTAGTGCATGTATAGTATCGTGTAGCATTGAAAATAATGTACCTATAGTAGGACGAGATGAGGTAAGACGTAGACGCGAGATGCATTGGTTGCGTATCGATAGATACTATAGTTTTGAAGCTCCAACTAAAAAAGACTTAGAATTAAGCATTGTACACGGTGGAGATCAAACAGTAGAAGCAGGAGAGCAAATGACCAAAGAAAAGGTTATGGAGGCTTACTCTGAAGCATCTGAAGATAAAAGTACCGCGTATAACTACTACGAAAATGTAAAAGTAGCACACCAGCCAATGATGTGCCAGCACTGTGACAACGCTCCTTGTGAGACAGTATGTCCGGTACTAGCTACTACACACAGTAGTGAAGGTCTTAACCAAATGACCTACAATAGATGTATTGGTACCAAGTATTGTGGTAATAACTGCCCATACAAGGTGCGTAGATTCAACTGGTTTAGGTATAACGAAAACGAGAAATTTGACTATCACTTCAGTAATGACCTCGGTAAAATGGTCATTAATCCCGACGTAACTGTACGTTCTAGAGGAGTAATGGAAAAATGCAGTTTCTGTGTACAACGTATCCAATCTACTAAGCTCACCGCTAAGCGTGAGAACCGTAAAATGAATACCGATGAATTCACTACGGCTTGTGCTCAGACATGTCCTTCAAATGCAATTGTATTTGGCGACCTAAACGATAAAAGCAGTGAAATAGCTCAGCTATACGCTAACGATAGATCTTACCATGTACTAGAGGAACTAGGTGTAAAACCATCTGTTCAGTATATGACTAAGATTAGAAATACGAAAGCAACTTCAACCAAAAAAGCTCACTAATTAATATGTATTCAGCAGATATAAGACAGCCGCTCGTAACCGGCGGAAAAACGTACTCAGATGTCACGGCTGACATCTGTAGACCTATTGAAAACAAACCTACCAATTCTTGGTGGTTAGGTTTTTCTATAGGTGTAGTACTCTTACTCGTCCTAGCAGGCACATTAGCTTGGACCGTATGGGAAGGTATAGGTACCTGGAATACCAATAAGTCTGTAATGTGGGGTTGGGATATTACCAATTTTGTATTTTGGGTTGGTATAGGCCATGCGGGGACATTGATTTCTGCGGTACTATTACTCTTTAGACAAAAATGGAGAATGTCGATAAACAGATCGGCAGAGGCAATGACAATATTTGCGGTATTCTGTGCAGCAATATTTCCTTTGTTTCACATGGGACGTGTATGGTTAGGCTTCTGGCCTCTCCCACTTCCAAATGCCTTTGGTTCTCTTTGGGTCAATTTTAACTCACCTCTGTTATGGGACGTGTTTGCGATATCTACTTATCTATCCGTATCCTTGGTGTTTTGGTATCTAGGACTTATACCAGATATTGCCACAGTAAGAGATAGAGCTACTTCTAAAGCCAGAAAATACTGGTATGGCTTTTTCGCGATGGGATGGAACGGTTCTGCTAAGTCGTGGGGACGTTATGAGGTTGTCGCACTTATCTTAGCAGGTATTTCTACTCCACTTGTACTCTCAGTACACACCATTGTATCTATGGATTTTGCAACATCTGTAATACCTGGTTGGCACACTACTATATTTCCTCCATATTTCGTAGCAGGAGCTATTTTCTCCGGTTTCGGAATGGTACTCACACTTCTTCTTATTGCAAGACACGTGATGAACTATCAAGATTATATAACTAAGGAACATCTAGAAGCTATGACAAAGGTTATACTTCTTACAGGTTCTGTAGTTGGTTTAGCTTATATCACCGAATTTGTAATTGCAGCATACTCTGGATATGAGTATGAGCAATATGCATTTGCCAATAGAATGTTTGGACCTTATGCATGGGCATATTGGACTATGATGTTCTGCAACCTTATGGCACCACAAGTATTTTGGAGCAAATGGGCACGAACCACACCTTGGTTCATTTTCGTCATCTCTATTGTGGTAAACATAGGTATGTGGTTTGAACGTTTTGTAATTATCGTAACCTCACTACACAGAGATTTCTTACCAAGTAGCTGGGTAATGTATCACGCTACATGGGTAGAGGTAGGTATATTCTTAGGAACATTTGGTTTGTTCTTCACATGCTTCTTCTTATTCGCTAAATTCTTGCCTGTAATCAATATGGCAGAGATCAAAACTATCATAAAAGACAAAGAGTAATATGATTGATAAAAGTATATTATTAGATGATAAAACATTTACTGTAGGCATTTTTGATGACTCAGATAAACTACTGAATGCCGTAGGCACACTAAAAAAGAAAGGTGTAAAGATATTTGATTGTTACACTCCTTTCCCGGTGCATCATTTAGACAGGGCTTTAGGGTATGAGAGAACTAATATTTCAATAGGAGCGTTCTTATGTGGTCTATTGGGATCCCTTACAGGTTTCACCCTAGCATATTCTATGAATGTGGTAGATTGGCCAATGATAATAGGCGGCAAACCACAGGATATATCTGTATTTACATCATTTATTCCTGTCATATTTGAGCTTACTATACTCTTTACCGCTTTTGGTATGGTAATATTATTCTTTGCCCGTACCAGAATGATACATGGTATCAAAGAAGATTTGCTATCAAGAAGGCAAACGGATGATCATATGGTATTAGCCATAGATAATGGAGAGCCACAAGATATGTCGGCAAGCGAAATACAATCTCTACTCGCTAGCGAAGGAGCTATAGATGTAGATGCTTCTCGAACGTCTTTCAATACGTCACTAACGGATGAAGATGAACTTGCTAAACAATTAATGACAAAATAATCCGATGAAACTAACCAATATATTAAAGTACGGAATTATCCTTGGCATACCTACACTTAGCATGGTATCCTGCGTAAGTTCTGGAGATAATCCAGGAATAGAGTATGCACCAAACATGTATATCTCTCAAGCATACGAGCCGTTTAGTCAAGACAAAAAATTTAATAATAATCCCAATGGAATGACAATGAGACTTCCTGTAAATGGAACTGTTGCTCGTGGTCAAGCTTCTTTCATATATCCGCACTCCAATACCGGTGATGGATATGCCGCAAGTGCTGAATACACTCCATGGACCTCTGCAACAACTGACAATGTAGAAGAAGGAAAACGTTTATACAATATCTACTGCTGGCACTGCCACGGTAAAAAAGGTAAAAATGATGGTCCTATTTTCAAAGACAAAAAAATGCCTGCTCCATCATGGCCTAATTACCAGTCTGACTATATCAAAGAACTGCCACTTGGGAAAGCATACCATACTATCACATATGGCAAAGGTCTTATGGGTTCGCATGCATTTATGCTAGATCCTGAAGAAAGATGGAAAGTGATACACTTCGTAAAGTCTTTGGCATTCGGAGACGATTTCACCTATGCTACTGAGCCTTCTCTTCCCTCAGAAAATACTACACCCGAAGGTAGTGAAATACTAGACTTAAGTGCTACAGATCACCAATAGCAGAATAGTAACAGAAATTAATTTATAATCGAAACTCAATACAATGGGACACCATATAATACAAGAAGTATCGCAAGAAAAATTTGAATTCACAGGAAGAGCTAAGATGATTGCCATCGGACTTTTCGTAATAGGAGCTATACTCGCGGGTGTAGGTGCTATGGATGTGAAAAATCATTGGGATAGCATCGGTCATCATGCTACAGAAGAAGTACATGTAGATGAAGCTATAGAATCTCACGAAGAAGCTCGACATGGAGATCATCACGCAACTCTTGCACAAGACGAACACGGTCATGTTGGGGAAGGCACTAAAGAGCTACACACAGACGCTGACCATCACGGAGAGACTGTTGACGGACACCACGGACCTACTTGGATGACGAGAATATGGGCCAATCTTCTATTGAATAGTTACTATTTCTGGTTATTTGCTGTGTCAGCATTGTTTTTTATAGCAGTAAACTATGTAGCCAATGCAGGATGGGCAGTAATGCTTAAACGTGTTATGGAAGCTCAAACGAGTTACTTGTACCTGGGTTCGGCAATACTACTAGCTGTAGTAATCGGTAGTAGAAAGACACTTTATCACTGGGTACAGTATTTCGACGATCCATCAGCTCCAACAGATGCTATATTGGAAAGTAAATCTTGGTTACTTAACAATACGTCACTTTTCTTCTTCATACCTTTCGTACTTATATCTTGGATACTAATACGTATGAAGCTAAGAAACAATAGCATATCAGAAGACAAAGATAAAGGACTTAGTATGTTCAAAAGCTCTACTAAGTGGTCTGCATTCTTTATTTTCTTTTTCGCGTTTACTTTCTCAGCTCTATCATGGTTAATCATTATGAGCTTAGACGCACACTGGTACTCAACTATGTTTTCGGTATATAACTTTGCTATCTCTTTTGTGACAGGATTGTCTGTCATGATGGTTATTGTTCAATACCTCAAAGCTAAAGGCTACATGGAAATGGTGTCAGACGAGGTAGTACACGATCTTGGTAAATTTATGTTTGCATTCTGCGTCTTCTGGGGATACATCTTCTTAAGTCAGTGGTTGCTCATCTGGTACACCAACCTTCCAGAGGAAACGGTATACTTTGCCGCTAGACTAGAAGGTGGTTACAAAACCTTATTTGCTGTAAACATCTTTATGTGCTTCTTAGCTCCATTCCTTGTCCTTATGATGAGAGGTGCTAAGCGTTCTCCAAAAGTACTGCTAACAGCAGCAGCAGTAATACTCATAGGACACTGGATAGATACCTACTTACTTATCATGCCTGGTACTGTAGGAGACAAAGCAGGAATAGGAATGCTTGAAATAGGGACGACTATGGCCTTTGCAGGTATATTCATATACGTAGTGCTAAACTCACTGAGTAAAGCCAACATGTACCCTATAAATCACCCATACGTATTAGAATCTGTCAACCATGATGTCGGACCATAATATTCAACTAAAGAAATGAAAAAAGGCTTTGAATATTCGTATTCAAAGCCTTTTTTATTATACCCTAACTTATCTACTTCTTCTTGCCCTTCTTTTTCTTCTTTTTGGGAACAAGCTTCATCAGGGATTTCCAATCGTCTTTCCCATCATCAGCCAACTCTACGGTATCATTATACTCCGATTTAGTGACCGTGGCTCTCGATATTCCAACCGTGGTATACGCTTCTATAGCTACAATTAGTGGTTTCTCCTCCTTAGCACAGAAAGTAATCGCTTTACCTTTTGCTCTTCCTCTACCCGTTCTACCTACCCTATGTACATAGTTTTCTGCAACCTCGGGCACATCATAATTTATAACAAAGTCTACCCCTTCTACGTCTATTCCTCGTGCCGAAACATCGGTTGCGATTAATATTTTACACGCATTTGTTCTAAATGCCTGTAAGTTTATTTCTCTGTCGCTCTGCTCTACATCACCATGCAACGTCAAGGTATCAATACCCGCACGCTCCATGGCGGCTTTTACGCGTTCAGCCCGCACCTTAGTACGTACAAAGACAATAAATTTCAGTCCTTCATTATCATTTATCAAACGCTGTAGAAAAAAACGTTTGTCATCCATTTCTACATATATAATCTGATGATTAACATTCTTGCTTACTGGATCTTTGGGAGATACCTGAATACGAATGGCCTTACTGCTGACCATCTTGTAAGCCTGCTGCTTTATCTTCTTGCTTATAGTAGCAGAAAAGAATAGCGTCTGGCGTCGTCCGGGTATCTTCTGTACCAAATCCTCAATATCTTTGGCAAAACCAAGATCTAACATATGGTCCGCCTCATCGAGCACTAGAATCTCTACTTTATCCAGTTTGAGATACCCTTGGCTCACTAAGTCAAATAAGCGACCAGGTGTACTAACGATAATATCCATACCCTCCAGTAGCTTATTGATTTGATGATCCTGTTCTACTCCTCCATAGACGCAAAGAGCTTTCACATTTGTATTCTTACCAATTTGATTAAACACTTTCGTGATCTGTTGTGCTAATTCCCGCGTAGGAGCCATTACCACCGCACGAACAAAACTACCTTTCACAAAGGCTTTGTATTGAATACTTTGAATTTTATCGATAATGGGTATAGCAAAGGCTGCTGTTTTACCTGTTCCGGTTTGAGCAATAGCTAACAAATCCTCTCCCCGTTGTATATGCGGCAAACACTTAAACTGAATATCTGTTGGCCTTTTAAAACCCATTTCTTCCAGATTCCTCTTAACCTCTAGTGATAAACGATACTCTTCGAACTTCATTGATTGTGCAAAGGTAACCATATTCGTAGCCCTCTATTCTATTTTATAATCCATGCAAATAAGAAAATGTTATATCTAAGAACTGCAATACATTAAATTCGTAGCCAACAAATGAGTTTACACGATTTACGCCTCGAAGTAATGTCTACCATTGGTAAGTCGATGGATGACCTTCTAGATAAATACCTCAAGCCAATAGAATCCAATTGGCAACCAGCAGATCTTCTTCCTGATTCGCGAGACCCAGAATTCTTTAATGAAGTTAAAGAAATACAAGAGCTTGCAAAAGAAATGGACTATGACCTGCTGACAGTTTTGATAGGTGATACCATTACAGAAGAGGCATTACCAACCTACGAAACCTGGTTAATGGACGTAGAAGGGGTAAACCAACAGTACAATAATGGTGAACCAAACGGATGGAGCAAGTGGGTACGTGGATGGACCGCAGAAGAGAATCGTCACGGAGATTTACTAAATAAATATTTATACCTGTGTGGAAGAGTTGATATGCGTGAAATGGAAATATCTACTCAGCACCTTATTAATGACGGATTTGATATCGGTACAGGAACAGATCCCTATAAAAACTTCGTATATACTAGCTTTCAAGAACTAGCAACTAATATATCACATAGACGAGTAGCCACTTTAGTGAAGAAAACAGGCAATTCGCTCTTGGCTAAAATCAATGGAATAATAGCCGCAGACGAAGCTAGACACGCAACAGCTTACTCTGCATTCGTACAACGCATATTTGAACTTGATCCAAGCCAAATGATGACAGCATTTGAGGATATGATGCGACGTAAAATTGTTATGCCAGCACACTTCATGAGACAGAGCGGAGATAAAGCCGGAGAGCTTTGGAGTCACTTTAGTGATGCTGCTCAACGCACCAAAGTATACACCGCACAGGATTATATTGATATACTCTCTTCTCTCGTAACCGATTGGAAAATTGAACATATGACTGATCTAAATGAAGCTGGTGAGAAAGCTCGCGACTATTTAATGGCTCTCTCTGGAAGACTACAACGGGTTACCAATCGTATGGCCGAACCAGAAAAAGAGTATGAATTCAAGTGGATTGGTCTACAAGAATCATAAAACTTCCATAAACCATTACCGTTTACATTGCACGCCTATTAACAGCTGAGTCCATCAATGTAAGGCGATCTTAATAACTAAAGAACCCTGAATACCGCACCCTAAACATATGACTATCAATACTCTATCACTATACATTGAATACAGCAGCATTGAAGATATCAACAACAAGTAACTGTATATCTCTTCGTAGCTAGAGATAGTAGAAACGTGTAACATAAACCTACATAATTGTAAATCAATACTCAAAAATAGTAGCGGAGACGCCTATAGGACTTTACACTATCACAGTAAGTTTGGATATTACGAAGACTTCACTAACGGGTATCCTATAATTCATTCCATTGCGTCAAGTAAGACACATAAGCACTCTCAATACTCTAAGAAGATTAAGTCACGAATAAACAGCTAATACTTTAAGCTTGTACACGTGGTATGTCTGAGCTTACAAAGGTGCATATTACATGGAGCTAACAGTTCTTCATTAGTATCTATTCGAGTATACCTGGTATACTGCTACAAAAACGGAGGCAATAAAAAAGCCCCTTCACGTTAGTGAAGAGGCTTCAAATATAGTGGCGGCGACCTACTTTCCCAGGTGTTACCCAAGTATCATCGGCTCAGTTGGACTTAACTTCTCTGTTCGGAATGGGAAGAGGTGTACCCCAACGAAATAACCACCTTAAACTCTTAAGGTATGTTTCATTGATTTGAAATCATAACTATGACAAAAATTGGAAGTAAAATAAAAACTAAAGTTTATAATAAAATAAAATGGTAAGTCTACAGGTAATTAGTACTACTTGGCTATGACATTACTGCCTTTACACCTATAGCCTATCAACGTCATCGTCTTTAACGACCTTTAAAAGAAATCTCATCTTGAGGTCAGTTTCGTGCTTAGATGCTTTCAGCACTTATCTGATCCACACGTAGCTACTCTGCACTGCACCTGGCGGCACAACAGATACACCAGAGGTGTGTCCAACTCGGTCCTCTCGTACTAAAGTCAGATCCTCTCAAATTTCTAACGCCCACAACAGATAGAGACCGAACTGTCTCACGACGTTCTGAACCCAGCTCGCGTGCCACTTTAATGGGCGAACAGCCCAACCCTTGGGACCTTCTCCAGCCCCAGGATGTGACGAGCCGACATCGAGGTGCCAAACCGCTCCGTCGATATGAGCTCTTGGGAGCGATCAGCCTGTTATCCCCGGCGTACCTTTTATCCTTTGAGCGATGACCCATCCATACAGAATCACCGGATCACTATGTCCGTCTTTCGACCCTGTTCGACTTGTCAGTCTCACAGTCAAGCATTCTTGTGCCATTACACTCTGCGTATGATTACCAACCATACTGAGAATACCTTTGAAAGCCTCCGTTACTTTTTTGGAGGCGACCACCCCAGTCAAACTACCCACCACACACTGTCCTCCGTATACACGGAGTTAGACTTCAATTATATATAGGGTGGTATTTCACCAACGACTCCACCAGACCTAGCGGCCCAGCTTCAAAGTCTCCCACCTATCCTACACAATATATAACCAAAACCAATGTGAAGCTATAGTAAAGGTGCACGGGGTCTTTTCGTCCCGTTGCGGGTAACCGGCATCT
>JAOKFZ010000007.1:57500-65750 GCA_028247315.1 Bacteroidia bacterium
AACCATAAAATGGAATTTTACTAAGTTCTTGCTTGACAAATACGGTTCTGTTGTGAAACGGTACTCTCCTACTACCACACCCGACAAGATTAAAGCTGACATAATCGCTTTAATCTAGAGAAGAATAGCGTTTATTTAGGCCTCTGCTATCACTATGTTCAATAATAAGACTAATCCTTTCTGATGCCTCATTCTAACTCTTGTTCAACTGTTCCGTGATCGGCATTCCAACCTTTTAATAGTGATTGTCTTATTATTGATAGCCAATCTTTGGCCCAAAACAATACTTATATATTCAGCTACACTCGGAAATGACTTAAAAAATCATATTTAATCAATAATGCACTCTGTGGTCAATAGGATGCTTTAGAAGAGAAGCAGTTCAAACTCATAATACGTCGAAACGCACTCCTATCATTCAGCTATCAAACTTGTTTCTGTTTCTTCCTATTCACAAGGCGTGAAGGATAAGCCCGTAGTATGTTCCCCACCACTGCCTACACCTCCACCATTAATTCCTCCTGCACAATCATAGCCACAACTAGCAACTGCCCAAGCAAAAGAGGCGGGCATACACGCTATACGATCAACCACATTCCCATATAAGAAATTGTCGTCCATTGCATCACGAATACAGCCATCTAAACACTTCTCAAAAGTACCAATGTCTGGAATAGAAATATCACCCTTAAATAGTAACGTATATTTTAAATAGGCTATGTTTTTATATAAATCATTAGACAAGTCTGAATTGCTCAACGATTGTATTTCAAACAAGGCTAGTGATTCTGAGGTCAGAGTTGTACTGGATAGGAAAGTTGTGTAGGCATCAATATCAGATGGAGTCAGATTCACATCACTAGTAACAAAGTTATTGCAGACATAATCCTGTATTAAGAAATTGTCTGATAGTGTCCCCTCTGCAATGTCAGTAACCAGATTCTTTAATGACATGTAGTAACCTTAAGCTTCCTGATTGTAAGGGTTTTGATCTGATCCCACAAGAATAAAATTTGAAGAAGATGCAATCTGCTGAAATGCATCAGAAGAAACATTTCTGCTTGGAGTACCACCGCTGTAGAGCTCGTCTTGACATCCAATAGAAAGAAAGATTAAAAGTAATAATAATGTGAGTGAATTTTTCATGTGTATATAAAAATTAAATGTTAAAATGCTAAGGGGAAATTCTAAATAATTACAAATAATGCGACTAACAATGATGCGGCAAAGTGTACGATGACTCTTCGATTTTTAACGTGGAGGTAATAAAAAACGTAAAATACATTAGCGAATATTAAGAACAAAACAAAATAATCTATAAAAACAACATCTCTTGTATAGAATATAATTGGAGAAAGAATAGTTATCCAACAAATCACAAGGTTTGAAAAAATACCCATTAGATTTGACTGTCTGTTATCTGACTTATTAATAAAAAGCGAAATGGGGAAAAAATATATTGAAATACCCACACTTAGAATTATTAGTGTTGTGGTAGGAATTTTAGATTTAAAGGTAAAAAAACACAGTATTGTAATAATACCAATGCTTAATGATTCTAAAATATTCTTGTTTGTTATCCTCTTTATCATTAACCAAATATAAAAAATTATCAATAACAATTGAGGTTCGATGCAAATCTTGACCTACATAAACGTACGTAAGACTGGGATATGTAATCATATTTCAATGAAATCGTATTGATAAGACTACTAGTATAGGCTAAAAACAAGACTTAAGCGTTCAGCTATGCTTTAAAGGTCATTTTTAAGCAATAAAAAAAGGACCACCGTTAGGTAGTCCTTTTCTATTCCTGATTAGATGATGGAATTCCTACATCATGCCACCCATACCGCCCATATCAGGAGCACCATGGCTATGTGGTTTTTCATCTTCTGGTATATCTGCAATAATGCACTCTGTGGTCAATAACATACTTGCAACTGAAGCTGCATTTTCTAATGCTACGCGACTAACCTTGGTAGGATCTATCACACCTGCTTTGATTAAGTTCATGTACTCATCTGTACGAGCATTGTACCCAAAGTCTTTTTTACCTTCTTTTACTTTTTGGATAACTACCGACCCTTCGCCACCGGCATTTGCTACGATTTGTCTTAGTGGTTCTTCCAAAGCTCTACGGATGATATTCATCCCTGTATGCTCATCTGGAGTAGCACCTTCTAGTTTGGCAATAGATTCTATAGCTCTAACGAAGGCTACACCTCCACCAGCTACAATACCTTCTTCTACTGCTGCTCGAGTAGCTGCAAGAGCATCGTCTACACGATCTTTTTTCTCTTTCATTTCTACTTCTGAAGCGGCACCTATATACAATACGGCAACACCTCCAGAAAGCTTAGCAAGTCTTTCTTGCAGTTTTTCTTTATCGTAGTCAGAAGTAGAGTTATCCATTTCTGCTTGTATTTGCTTAATTCTACCTTTGATGTCTGTCGATTGTCCAGCACCATTTACTATTACAGTATTTTCTTTGTCTATAGTAATTTTCTCTGCAGTACCTAGCATCTCTATGGTAGTATCCTCTAGTTTTCTACCTTGCTCTTCACTGATTACGGATCCTCCAGTAAGCGTAGCTATATCCTGAAGCATTGCTTTTCTTCTGTCTCCAAAACCTGGAGCCTTTACTGCAGCAACTTTGAGTGATCCTCTTATCTTATTAACCACTAAAGTAGCAAGAGCTTCACCTTCTACTTCTTCTGATATAATAACCAGTGGCTTACCGCTTTGAGCAGTTAGCTCTAGTACAGGAAGCAACTCTTTCATGCTGCTTATCTTCTTGTCACAGATAAGTATGAATGGAGAGTCTAAGTCTGCTTCCATTTTCTCTGTATTAGTAACAAAGTATGGAGAAAGATATCCTCTATCAAACTGCATTCCTTCTACTGTCTTTACTTCAGTCTCGGTACCTTTAGCCTCTTCTACAGTGATGACACCGTTTCTTCCTACTTTTTTCATAGCATCCGCTATGAGTGTACCGATCACCTCATCATTATTTGCAGAGATAGATGCGACTTGGCCTATTTTGGCAAAATCATCACCTACTACTTCACTCTGCTCTTTTAGGTTTTCTTTTACCGCTGCTACCGCCTTATCTATCCCTCTTTTGAGATCCATTGGGTTTGCACCTGCAGCCACATTTTTGAGTCCTCCTGCTACTATAGCCTGAGCCAATACCGTAGCTGTGGTAGTACCGTCTCCTGCTATATCTGCAGTTTTAGACGCTACTTCTTTTACCATTTGAGCTCCCATATTTTCTATAGGGTCTTTTAGTTCAATTTCTTTTGCCACTGTAACACCATCTTTTGTGATGTTTGGTGAACCAAATTTCTTGTCAATAACTACGTTACGTCCTCTGGGACCTAGTGTTACTTTTACTGCATTCGCTAGTTGATCAACTCCTTTTTTAAGTTTATCTCTACCTTTAGTATCAAATAATATTTGTTTTGCCATTTTCTTAATTCTTATTGGTTAATCTTAAACAATTGCAAGAATATCTGATTCTCTCATCATTAATAAATCTTTGCCATCTACTGCGAGCTCCGTTCCTGAATACTTGCCATAAAGTACCGTATCTCCTACTTTGACCGTAGTAGGTTCATCAACTTTACCTGGTCCTACTGCTATAACTGTCCCCTTTTGAGGTTTTTCCTTAGCGGTATCTGGAATGTAAATACCTCCTGCAGTTTGCGTTTCGGCTTCAGCTGGCTCTATCAATACTCTGTCTGATAATGGTTTTATGTTCATTTTTATAATAAATTAAATTGTTACGATTAGTGTATGTCACACTTTGTGCCAATTTACATAAGTGACAAATCGCTATGCAACAGTGCTCAAGCACAGCTTATATTTGGTCATTATGTCAGTCTTTGCAAAAAAACATGCATAAAAAAAGGAGTGACATTGTCGCTCCTTTACACTATCTATGTTGATACTACTAGTTCTCCGGAACCGCATTTTCTGGCACCTCTATTGACGGAGCTGCTTCCTGATCAGGGGCTGCCGTTGGAAGAGTTGGAGCCACGGGCGTAGAATTCTCAATTCTATCTAAAAAATCATTTGTTTGTTCTACATCTGGAGAGTAAACAAAGCGGCTACCTACTGCCAATAACATAAGAGAAAATGCTAAGGTCCACGTTGCTTTCTCTATAAATTCATTTGTTTTTTTTACACCTGCGATCTGATTTGCTGCTGAAAAGTTGGCTGCTATACCTCCACCTTTTGGGTTTTGTATAAGAACTGCTAGTATTAATAGAATAGAGACTATGATGGCTAGTATGATAAGTGTTGTAAACATTCGTTTATTTCTTTAAGATTGCTTGTGTTGTAAATCCTTAATTAAGGCGGCAAAATACGCTGATTTTTCAGGATTTTGCAAACTTAATTTCTTATAGCCTTCAATGGCCTTGGTATAATGTCCTTGTTTAATATAAAGACCTAGTAGTGTTTCACTTATAACTTCCATGTTATCAATATCACTTTCTTGAGCTTTGGTTTCTGCTTTGTAAAATTCACGATTTTGAATAGGTCTTTGTCTCTTGGTAGCTAGAAATTGGTCTAGTAAATCTTGCACATGGTCTGGAGACTTGGCGTGCCTCTTTGGTTTTGGTGCAGAATCTTCTATGTTATTCAACCAAAACAAGAAATTGTGCTCTTCTTCTTGTTCTTTCTCTGTAATGAGTTTGGCTAACTCTAATTGCGGATCATACGCCACATAGTCAAAATCAATTTCTTCCTTCTTAATAATAGGCCTTTCTAATGGTTCCAATTCTATTATTGGGTCGTAGGTGACTATAGTATCAAAGTCTATTTTCTTCGCATCTCCTGCTGTTGACCTTTCTTTTACCTCGTCTGCTTTTTCTGCTAACTCCTGCGTTTTTGATATCTGATCTGGTATTTCTTGGGTAGATTCAACAGTCTCCAATTGTTCAGGAGGCTCAATACTCTCCTTCACCAAATCATTCTCACTAGAAAATTCCATTTCTACCACAACTGCAGGTAGGTCACTACTTGTCTCTTCTACTGCTTTATGTACAGAAGCAACTTCTTCTTTTGGTATATCGGCTGTTATCTTAACTGGTTCTATACTTTTTTGCTCTACCTTGATATGCTCAGGCAATTCTTCCTGAGTCATAAATTGAAAGAGTGTCTCTTTGTCTCCGGAGTATGTAGCCGCTAGTCTGAGATATTTGCTTTGCAAATAGGATTCTTCATTGCTGTGGCCTCTTGCCAAAAGCACTCTATAACTAGAACACCACGGCATTGCATCTGACAAATGCTGTATCGGCTGAATGTTCTCTTGACCGATTTCCCCGGGTAGAGAACTTAATTGTCCTATATCTATACGTACTGTTACCAATTGATTGCTGCTTTATTGAAAATCGATTGAACGAGCATTTGAGAAATTTCTTCTATTAGCTCTTCTTCTACAGCATTGAAATCCTGCGTAGCGTCAAAATCTTGGAAATTACTAAAGGTTTGCTCAAAGGCACTTTCGGGACATTTAGGACAAATAAGCTTCACTTCTAATTTGATAGTAAGTCTGTTGAGCTGAGCATTTTCACTTGCTTGTGCTGCTACTGGTGTTACTACATAGTCTAATATAGCTCCTGAAAAATGAAAATCTCCTCCTCTTTCCTCGATACTTAGATTGGTCTCAGAGATAAATTTTTGTTTGAGGTCTTCGGTAATTTTTTGGCTCAATAGTGGTGATACAATAGGTGCATTATTCTCAAAAAATTCGACAGAATACGTCTGTACTTCTGCACAGATACTAGTACCGCTAAAGCTATAAAACCCACAAGAAGGCAATAAAGCCAATGCCATGAAAAGTAAGGCAACTACGGCAAATCTAATTTTCGATTTCATATTGCTTTATTTTGCGGTACAGTGTACGCTCAGATATTCCGAGTTCTTGAGCTGCTCTCTTTCTTCGTCCATTGTTTTTGAGTAACGCTTTGCGAATCAACTCTTCTTCTTTAGCCTCTAGTGAGAGTATCTCATTGTCACCAACGGCATCCTGATCTTCTATCTCTACATGGTCGTATACATCGTCTTGATGTGCTGTTTCCACGGGAGAATAATTGCTAGATTCTGCAACTTTATTACCTGAAGAGAGTATACGTGTTATACTGGCTCTATTGCTTTCCACAAACTCCTCACTCACCTCATTGTTCTCTACCATTCCAAAAACTACTTTACGCAATTCAGAAACATCTTTTTTGAGATCTATAAGCACCTTGTAGAATATATCTCGCTCCGAAACATCACTGTCTTTAATTGTTTCTTTAAATACAGCTGGAAGATTATTCTCTGCACGAGCAGGCAAATATTTTCGAATAATCTCGGCGTCTATTCTGGAACCTTGTTCCAGCACCGCGATTTGCTCTGCAATATTCTTTAGCTGACGAATATTGCCTGGCCAACGGTAGTTTTGTAATATCTTCTCTCCGTCTAAACTAAGTTCAAACGACTCTGGTCTGTACTTCTCAGAGGCATCAAACGCAAATTTTTGGAATAAAAGGACTACATCTCCGGGCCGATCTCTAAGTGGGGGAACGGATATAGGTAAGGTAGACAGTCTGTAATAAAGATCTTCTCTGAATTTATTACGTTCTACTTCCGTGATTAAATCTCTATTGGTAGCAGTAATAATACGTACATCGGTTTTTTGGACCTTACTACTCCCTACACGTATAAACTCTCCATTTTCTAATACCCGCAAAAGTCTGCTTTGGGTCTCTAGTGGTAATTCTCCAACCTCATCTAAAAATATAGTCCCACCATTAGCAGCTTCAAAATACCCTTTTCTATTGTCAACAGCACCTGTAAACGCTCCTTTGTCGTGACCAAAAAGCTCAGAATTGATTGTGCCTTCTGGTAATGCACCACAATTGATAGCTATGAAAGGACCGTGCTTTCTTGGGCTTAGATGATGTATAATTTTAGAAAAGGACTCTTTACCGCTGCCACTCTCACCCTGTATGTAAACAGTAAGCTCAGTAGGTGCTACTCGCATAGCTGTTTGCAAGGCATAGTTAAGCTTTGAAGAGTTCCCTATAATTCCAAATCGTTGTTTTACTTGTTGTAAATCCATTAATTAGTCTGCAAAAATGGCAGATTTTTTTGATTTGATGGCAGATAAATCGATAAAATGAGCGGAATTAACTAACGAAATAGAATATCATTGAAAACACACCCTAATTAAGTATTACGAGCGATTAGTGGTAAAACATCTTGCTCATACCTAAAAAAGACCAATGGTCTTACCTCAATGAGTAGTTTCTTAAGGTTATATCATACGGCATTATTGCCTGTACGCTATGTTGAGATCCCCATCTTTGCAGATCCGTCAATTGCTTTACAAATCCTTCGTAACCGGTATTTTTGGTAGCCTCTACTATTTGTGCTTGCAAGTTTGTATTGCCTTGTATTTTACTCAATAGCATATTGAAAGGATCTTTTGCCTTTGGGAATTCTCTTATTTTAAAATCTGTGAGTTCTGCTTCCTTAGCTGCAGAAGCTATTGCTACCTCTAATCCTCCAAGCTCGTCAACCAATCCTATTTCTTTGGCCATTACACCGGTCCATACTCTACCTTGAGCTATCTCGTTTACTTGCTCTTTGGTCATATTACGTCCCTCTGCTACTCGGCTAAGAAACGTATCGTATATTTTGTCAATAATACTTGCTATATACTCCCGCTCTTCTTCTGTCATGGCTCTATCTAGGCGTCCTATGTCTGAACGCTTGCCCGTACCTACATACTCAAAGTCCAGACCCATCTTCTCCTTCAATAACTTCTCAGCGTTTGGGATAAGACCAAATACACCTATAGAACCCGTCACCGTAGTTGATTCTGCAAAAATTTTGCGAGCAGGCGTTGCTATATAATAACCTCCACTAGCAGCCACATCACTCATACTTACTATTAGCGGTTTTTCTGTAGCCAATAGCTTTGCCTCTCTCCAAATAATATCGCTCGCTAGAGAACTCCCTCCGCGGCTATCTATTCTGAAAACTACTGCTTTTATCTTTTTGTCTAGCCGTACTTTTTTAAGCGTAGCGGCCATATCATCTGCTGCTATCTGTGTACCATCACCTTTGCCACCTACTATGTCTCCACTTGCGTATACTACTGCTATTCTATCACTTCCACTTCCTTGTACACCTAGGTTTTGAGCATACTTTTGCTCTGAAATGAGTGGCACTTTTGTGTCTTCCTCTACTCCC
>JAOKFZ010000070.1 GCA_028247315.1 Bacteroidia bacterium
AAATCTTTATATGCCGTATAATAATATCCAAAGTCAATAAATACGGATTGGTCAGCTATGTTTCCTTTATATCCAAGTTCAAACGTTTTGGCTTGCTCTGGGCGGATAGGGTCCACATCGTAATACTGTAAACGAGACAAATCTATGTTAGACTCAAATGCGTTTCTGAATGATTGAATATCTATTAAAGAATCAAAACCATTCAGATTTCCTATTAGTGTAGCACGACCTACATCGTAGAGTAAATATTGGTCTGCTAACGTGGGATTACGTATAGCAGAACTAAAAGAAGTTCTAAAGACGTGATTCGGTCTATGCTTGTAAATAAATGAAGCTGCTGGGGAGGCCAAAAAATCAAAGTTTTGGTTTTTATCTAACCTCGAAGTGATATTTAATATTATGCGGTCTGCCATCCATCGCTTGTCTATACCGGCATATATACCTGCCTCTAAATTACGGATGACTACATCTCCTGTGTCATTCAGAATCGTTCCATTGGATTCAGGAGTGTACAACCTACTGCTTGTTCCTATGGTAATAGTACCAAATTGTGGTTTGAACTTGTATTCTCCTTGCAAGTGATACAGAGCGGATTTGTCGTAAAATCGCGTTCCGTTTTCGGTAAATAGACGCGATTTTATGTCATTAAACGTACTGTCAAAATCTGAAGTGCCAGGAGTGTACCTGAACCTGTCAATGATTTCTCTTGTTTCAGTATGTAGTTGAGTGACGGCCTCTTTATTAGCATCGATAAATGGCAAGTAGACGGTCTCGTACCACGAATCGTGAGATGCGTGAATATTAGGGTCATATGCCACATACCCCGGTATAGCCTCTACCTCTTTATATTTACTTCTTCGCCACGTGCTCTCATACCTATTGTACCATTCGCCTTCTGGCTTATCGGCTTCATTTAGTCTAAATGCTGTTGTGACAATGTCATACGTCTCACCAGCATTTTCATTGGTGCTATAGGCACGAATGAAGTACGTGTCTTTTTTCTTAAACTCTATGTGGTTTTGCCAGAATTGAATGCCTTGTAACCTATACCTGTTGTCACCTTGGTATACCGTGTTCCCTGTACTAAAATTGAATGAATAGTCCAGCTGAACACTATCGCTAAATCGATAGCTTAGCGTTGTGTTGAGTTTGAGGTTATTGGTGTTATAATCTACCAAGTCTTTTTCTTGATAGCCAGTTCTATAAAACGCCCCTAATCCTGCACCCTTATTGTATATTTGAGTTGGATTGGTATAATCGTCGTTTCCGTTTGCCAATACCTCGTCGCCATACACGTTTACTCTATCGTAGCCACCAGGATTATTCTTGTCATTATCGCTATCTAATGTAGGGTTATAATTTTCGGCTTCCCAGTCGTAGGCTTGCATATAAAAGGCATTTACTTTGTACCCAAAGGTTTTGCGTCCTTTATCATTCGTAAAGTAGTCTGCATAGCGTATAGCCAATTGGTTCAGGTTTCGCTCACCTACTTTTAGTTCTGTGAGTACTCCCGGAAAATCATACGACTCCTTCGTTTCCATGGCTATTACTCCATTAAAAGCATTGGGCCCATAGAAGGCACTACTTGCTCCGGCGATTACATTTACGCGGCGTATATCCAAGTCACTTGCTCCTAGAAAATTACCAAGAGCAAAATTCAATCCCGGGCTTTGGTTGTCTACCCCATCTATAAGTTGAAGCGAACGCACCGGGCTCGTACTATTAAAACCACGGGTATTTACCACTCTGAAACTCAAACTAGCTGCTGTTACATCTACTCCTTTAAGGTTCCCTAAGCTCTCGTAGAAAGAAGCTGCTGGAGCATCTTTTATAGCCTCTATACCTATAGACTCTACGGTAAGAGGAGCTTCTTTTGATTTTTCGGTAACTCTACTTGCCTTTACAAGAGCACCCGTAAGTACATTTTCGGAGCTTTCGCTCATGACTACTTTGAGATTAGATGTGACGCCAGTTATGGTGACTGTTTTATCTGTATAGCCTAAATAAGAGACCTTTAGTACTGCCGGAAATTTCGTGACCTGTAGGCTGAATATTCCATTCTCATCAGTGATAGCACCTATGC
>JAOKFZ010000071.1 GCA_028247315.1 Bacteroidia bacterium
TAGTTTATTCACATCACAAATATCAATTTTGAGCTTGAGACTTGATATTCTTATAACGCCTTCACCCATGCAGCGATGGCCTCAATTACGCCTTCGTCTACATTGCTCGGAGTAAAGTAGTCTTGCGGGCTTCCGCGATCTGCATCTGTAGGCGTAAATAGATGGGTAAGACCCGGAAAACTTTGCATGCTCACATTGGGCATATCGCCTACTGCCGTTTCCCATATCGCAAAATCATCCATTGTGATTTGATAGTCTTTCTCTCCTTGTAGCAGCAGGAATGGTGTCTCACTATTGGACTGAAGTGTGGTAACAGGGTCGTAGGACGCTATACCCTTCCAAAACGTACCGGGCCAATATGCCAAGAGGTTTTCTGCCGAAGTACTATCGGTATAGTCTCCGTTGCGTATGTTTCTTGACCTCGCTGTATTCTCGATGATGATTTGTTCTTCTTCGTCTGTGATGACGTCATCAAAACCAGTAAGGTACTTCATTTGATAGTCTATGAGATCCTCCAGCCTACGAGCATTGGCTGAGAACAAAATGGCTCCGTTCAAGTTGCGTTCTAACGCATCTGCTATAAGCGGCATACTATACGCACCCAAGCTATGACCCAACATCACATACTTGCCAAACTGTAGCGAGGTATCCTGTTGTATGGTCTGCAGAGCAGCAATGGCATCATTTATGGTTTCGTCGTACAAGTCAAATTGTGTGCTCATCAATTCGGGATATACCGCAAAACGTTTATCGTACCTGAACGTAGCAATGCCCTTGCTTGCCAAACCCATGGCCACATCATAAAAGACTTTGATTGATCCTACAGTTTCGTCTTTATCATTGGGTCCACTACCGTGTACCAAAATCACAACGGGGCAATTTTTGCATTTTATGGGAATAATGAGCTCGCCGGGCAATTCGAGGCTATCACTAAAGAAACTGATTCTTTTTTTGCCTGTACCTAAACCCAAGGCATAGCTCGGTGGTTGGTACCCCAACTGTGTGACAAACAGACCATTGATTTTTTTATCATCACGTTGCGATAAAATCATTTTAACAGCTAGCTTTTCAAATTTCAGTATACCCGTTTGTTTTATTCCTCCATCAAGGTCTTCTGTTTTGATATCTGCTATAGACTTGAGTGCTCCTGCACTACCTACTAAGTTTTCCCAAACCTCTTTCACCTGTTTTTTACTCAGGCTTTCTTTCATAGTAGCATCAAAACTGCGGTATACTTTGCAGTACTTGCCCTTGTTGAGGTGTGCCACCACTTCTTCTATGACAGACTGAGCCGAAACGCTTAACACGGCTGTAGAAACAAATAATAGAAAAAAACCTCTCACGGTGTAAAAGTAGGACAATAGCGACTAGAAGCTGGAAGCTTTGTCGAACTTACGTAGCAATTTGATAAAGACGCCAAAATCTTTTGGGTAATCTGCTACAATCTTCAATTCGGTTCCATCTATATCCTGCAACGCGAGCGAGTAGGCATGTAGAGCAAATCGCTCTATCATTGGTTTTTCCACTTCTCGCTTGTTTGGCGTAAAACCTCGTTTGAATCGGGATAAGAAAGGCATCTTGCCTCCATAGATTTCATCTGCAGCTATGGATGCATTTTGAGAAGCCAAGTGAATACGAATCTGGTGTTGTCTGCCACTTTCTGGTCTACACTCCATGAGCGTAAAATGACCAAAGTGTTCTATACTGTTGACGAGCGTCTTGCTTGGTTTCCCCTTTAGCTTGTTTATTGCACTACGTCCGCTTCGGGTTGTGATCAGCGGCAAGTCTATAGCCAGGTCTGTAACACTGTGTACTCCGTCACTGATAGCGTGATACACTTTCGTTACTTTTCGTTTTTCGAAGGCCACTGCAGCGTTAGAATACGCTTTGGCGTGTTTAGAAAGCAGGAGTACTCCACTTGTTTCTTTGTCTATCCTATGACAGAGCTGTAGTTTTTGATCGTGTTTTTTGGCCTGCTCTATTACCGAGTTTGCCAAGCCTAAACGCTCGTGCAAACTACTTATTCCTGCCGGCTTACTTATA
>JAOKFZ010000008.1 GCA_028247315.1 Bacteroidia bacterium
ATTTTCTAAAAAAAAATAAAATAAATTTTAAAAAAATTGAATACGATACAGATCATCGTTTTGATAGGATGAATTTAATGATGAACCATATAATTTAATGTAATAAAAAATATTTGGTTGATAATTTTTAATAATGGCAAGAAAAGCAGACCTTTTAGTAAACGGACAAAGTATTTTGGCAGAGTTCAAAAAAGTAGACCGAAAAAAAATCTATGGCTGGTCTACCATCGAGATTTTTGATGAGAATGGTAGTAAATGTAAGCTTTCTGGATTAGCGGAAGGACAGTATGTATTACCATTGGGCTCTACAGCACTAGTTTCCCTTAATTCAAAAGGAGAAGCTATTTCAAAAAGTACACTAATAGGCATAAATAGTGATGGGGAAAAAGTAGAAAAAGTTCCATCCATATATGATCAGAAAGTGATACTTAGAGAAGCTTCGATTGACGAGTATTTATCTATGGCGGTAAAATCTGTATATCAATTAAAGATTGATGAAAATAAAGATGCTTTGCTGAAAGAGCTATAAGTATATTTAAAAAAGCATTTGATTACTTTCCTGAAGATACTGACAGACAAAAGTTTCAAAAATTAGTTCTTGAACTTAACTTGGGTATATGTGAGTTTAAAATTGATTTTAAATTAGGGTTAAAGCGATTAACCTCAGTCTTAAAGAAAATTAAAACTAAAGAAAATCAATCCTACAGCACAAAGGAAATCCTATCTAGAATCAAATTAGCTGAAGATTTGATTTCTAAAAAATAAATATATTTGAAAATAGAATTTAAATAAATTTTAATGGGTAGAAAAGCGGAATTTTCAATTAATGGGCAAATCATTATGGCAGAGCTCAATAAAGTAGACCGAAAAAAAATCTATGGTTGGTCTACCATTGAGGTGTTTGATCAAAATGGTAGCAAGTGTAAGCTAGCGGGTTTGGCAGAAGGGCAGTATGTGATGCCTTCTGGGTCTTCTGCATTAGTTTCCTTAAACTCAAAAGGGGAAGCGGTTTCAAAAAGTACATTGGTGGGTGTAAACAGCGACGGGAATAAGGTAGAAAAAGTTCCTTCTATTTATGACCAAAAAGTGATACTAAGAGAAGCCTCTGTAGATGAATATTTATCTATGGCAGTTAAATCTGTATATCAATTGCAAATTGAGGAGAATAAGGAAGCCCTACTCACAGATCTTAATAGCGGTAAGATATACTACTTTGTTTTTAATTACAGGGCAGATTATGAGGGTGACGACGCCTTTTTAATTAGTAATGGAAACGATGTTTTTGCAATTACAGGGATGAAATCTGACTTTGAATTTATAGGTCTTGAAGATAATGAGCAGGAATTAGTGCCTGAAGAGACTCAAGTAGAAGACGACTTGGATTTTGCAATGTTTTAAATGAAACTATATGATTCGATATATAAAAGTAGCCAACGATAAAAAAAGAGATGCCGAGATTACCTTTAGATCTTTAAATCCAAAGCCATCTGTTACTATGGTTATGGAATCTGGAGATAAGGTGACTACTAAACGCGTGGTAAAAGGCACTTCTCTAACTAGCACACAAACCTTACTTGCCAAGTATAATGAAAAACCCAAAGAGGGGGTTGATTTTAAGATGCAACTTGCATCAAAACTGGCAGAAGACCTTATTGCCAGTGATCCAGAGACTGACTTGGAACTTACGGGTAAATTCATTGAAGATGTATCTAGAGTGTATATTAACGAGGATGAGAAGCCGGTGTTTAGTGTTAAAAAAACTGAAAAGATTTTTTCTCCTACCGCCGAGCTTAAAGAAGAGCGGGAACCTAAGTACAACGATAGTAATATAACGGGAGAGAGCATTGTTAACTGGACGGGAAAACTAATGCCTAAGGCTAAGATTTACAACAAGCTGGTATTTCATAAAAAATACCAATTAAAGCATATTAATGGCCTTACCTATGATTTTCTGTTTGACATGGCCAAACAACTGGCCGATAAAGACGCTATGATGATGATGGGAGGCGGTACATCAGGAAAAGAACCTTTGGTTATGAATGATGGAGGAAAGCCCTACAGAGCGTTCCTAGAGGGCAGAATTAAAGGAGACAAATACTGTCTAATCCTTCACCTTACCGACCAGGAGTTAAAACCATTACCAACAGAATAATCTTTTATTGAAATGAAAGAAACCGCACAAAAATACAAACGCCAAACGGCATCCAGGTATCTGCCAGTAGGAGCTGAGGAGATTACCTCAAAGATCATGGAAGCAGAATCTTATGGGGTGTCTACCAAACACGATGGCCACTTTTATCTCTTAAGCTATGATGGAAAAAAAGCAACACTTACAAACCACGGCGGCAATGTTATTGATGATTTGCCGCTACTAAAAGAAGCCTCAGCGGTACTTAAAGGTAAATGCAAGGATGTTGTGTTGGCAGGAGAGCTTTATCTGCATAAAGAAGGCGGCCGTACCCGTTCTTTTGATATGACGGCAGCCTTAGATGATAAATCTGCAGATATTTACTTTGCAGCATTTGATTTACTTAGCCTTGATGGTGAAGAATTATCTATGGATATTAAAGCATTAGATGAAAAGCTTAACGCTGTGTTGTCTTCAGGGAAATCATTACATGCCGTAAAAAACAGCTTTGTAGAAAGCAGAAAAGACATTGCTGTACTCTATAAAGAAATTGTAGAAGACGGCGGCCAAGAAGGAATTGTAGTGCGTTCTCACAACGGCCCAACCTATAAAATAAAACCACTAATTACCCTAGATGTTGTTGTTCTAGGATATGCAGAAGGCGAAGGAAGCAGGGCTGGAATGCTCAAAGAAGTACTTGTAGGCTTGTGTGTAGCAAAAGATGAATATATACTTTTAACCAAAGTAGGCAATGGCTACAGTGAAGATGAGCGTATAAAACTTCTCAAGGAACTCGAAATGAAAAAAGTAGATTCTGGTTATATTGAAGTATCTGGATCTAACGTGGCTTTTACCATGGTAGCACCCAATCAGGTGGTAGAGTTTAGTTGTTTAGATGTATTTGGAGAAAACTCAAAAGGGGCTATTTCTAAAATGTGTTTGAGCTATAAAGACGGCACTTATACAGCCACTGGCAAACAACCAATGGCTAGTGTAATTTCTCCGGTATATGTTAAGATGCGGACAGATAAAAATCCCAATGTAGATGATGCAGGATTGTCTCAAATCACAAAGATCATTTCTTTAGATACAAATGCCTCTGAAAAACTCGATTTAAAGAAAAGTGAGATCCTTTCTAGAGAAGTGTATGTAAAAGAAAGCAAGGGCATGAAGATGGTACGCAAATTCATGGTTTGGAAAACCAATAAGGAAGCAACGGGCGAGTATCCAGCATACGTATACCATTATACAGACTTTAGCGCTGGAAGGGCAGAAATGCTTAACAAAGAGATTAAAGTGTCAGATTCTAAAAAACAAATTGAAGAGATTTTTGCTGCAGAGGTATTAGAGAATGTAAAGAAGGGTTGGGAGAAGGCATAATTATAGTTACAGATAATAATAAAAGAAGTTTAAAACCATAAATTAACAAATATGAAGTCAGTAAAAATGGGAAAGGAAAAAATTATAGTTGCTAGAAATTGTGAGCCGGAAGGAAGTCCAAGTGAATACCTTGGAGCAGAGGTTTCAATAGGCTTGCTTACTGTAGAGAAAATAACAGAACTTAAATCGATGCTTCAAAATGACAAACTTTTTGAAGAAATGGCAGGAAAGTGGGATGAGACTTATATCGGCTCAACTTATTTAACAGACCTTATGGATGTTAATGAAGTATACCACAAAAATGGATTAATTTATTATGAAGATCTTAGCGATAATGGAGGAGATATATATTCATATTCAACCGATAACTGGGCATTTGTTCCTGCAGAAAATGAAAACTGGGAGCCTAATCCAGATTTTAAATCTCCTCAAAAAGTAGAGATAGAAGAAAAGGGGCTTATGGTGATTAGTATCAGAACTATGGACCTTTATTTTAAAGCAAAAGGTGAATTTTCTGAAGAGCATAAAATAATTTTTGATAACACAGAAGTAGCAAAGTTTAAGGTACAAACAGGTATAGATAACTTTCATTATATGATGACTTCTTCTAATTTTTGCGGTTTTAATTTATTACATTCAGCTTATGTGAATGGGGAAGAATTAATTAGAGATGAAGATGCTGAGGGCGAAGCGGATAATATTTATTATTCTTCACATTTAATACTTAAAGATGGAAAAGTAATTGCCTGGCTAGCATCGAATAATAATTCTCATACTTTTCCTTTTGACTATAACGATACCGAAATTCCCTGCATAAGCCCACATCTTAAAGAAAGTGACACAGAAGCTTATCAGGCTGCAGTTAAGAGTTTGTTGGATAAACTTTGAAAAAATGGCAATAATTTAATAGAAACAGAAATTTTAGTTGTAGATACAAAAAAATAGGATGAAAAAATTTATTTTAAGAGAGAAATTAGAAGAATTTATTGGACTTCTTAAGAGTGGAGAAATAGAAGTCTATAATGAATTTAGTTTCCAACATGAACTTGGATATTTTCTAAGAAATCAACTAAAACATTATCCAGGGGATTTAAAAATTCAGTTTGAAAGAAATTTTAAAGATCTGTTTGATTTAAGTGATGATGAAATCGATGTTAGGTTTGGTACTAAGGAAGTCCGAAAAAAAGAAATTGATATTTCTATGTTCCATGGACCTGATAATCTTGCCTCAATTGAGTTGAAATTCCCTAGAAATGGCCAAGTTCCTGAATCAATGTATTCATTCGTAAAAGATGTTAAATTTCTTGAGGGGTTAACCTCGAGTAAGAATAGTATAAACACGTTTTCAAAAGGGTTCTTTATTTGTCTTGTTGATAATAGTCTTTTTTATCAAGGAGGAAGTAAAAATGATGGCATTTATGAATATTTTAGAGGGAAAGAGAAAAAAATTAGAATTTGTAAAGAAACCAAAAAACCCACTGGTAAAAATAAAGATATTGAGGAATACACTATCAGATTAAATAAAGAATATGTGGGTGAATGGTTACCAATAAAAGATGAAATGCATTATTTATTAATAGAAGTTTAACCGCTTACTTGCCCCACTAAAACTAACAATAGCCTTATGAAAACCGGCTATTTAATTAGATTAATAAAAGAAGTTTAAAACTATAAATTAACAATATGAAGAAAATAAGAATTACACCAAAATTATTAGATGAATATGCAGTAAATAGAACTTCAAAGGGCCTATTGTCTGGTTTTTCAATACGATGTGTTAAAAATTAATGAACAAATAGACTTAAATAAATCAAATAATATGGGATACTACATAGGAATAAATACGGGAGATCTGGAAGATACCGTTGAGGATTATATTATTAAAAATAGTTTGGATGGGGACCCTGATGATTTATGGTCTCAAAATGGCTGGGGGTTCTTTGAAGAACTAAGTATTATTGTCTATGATGACAATGAAGCTCTCTTTAGTGATCTAGAACTTGATGGGATAACAACTATTGTACCCTCTACAAATCCAAATTTTAGTAAATTCATTGATATCTGCTGTGAGTATGGAGCTGTTTTTTTTAATGAAAAACACCAAGAAATAACACAAGACGAATGGAGAAAACATGTTGTAGATTCAATAGCTTGTACTATTAGCATAGCTGAGTGTGAACCAGAAGGCTAATTATTGTCTAGGAAAAAACCTTACGGTTGAATAATTCACAAAGAAATTAAGAAATAAAGAAATAAAGAAATAAATTTAAATATGGAAAGAATAGTTTTAACAATAGGATATGTCTCTCAAGAAAATAGTTTAGACTTAATACATTGTGGTGATTCAGACTCCTCTGGGACCATGGAATTAAATTTTGAAGTTGTTAAAAATATTTGTTCGGGTATAGATAACGATTTTAATATTAAGATTGAAAATAGTGACTTATGGAATCATAATTCCTCTTTTTATAAATCAATTTCGACTTACGTATCTAATTACCTTAATTTAGTTATATCTCCAAGCCAAGTATATGGTAGTTACGCATTACTAAATGATGAACCCGATAATCATTCTTTAAATATGGAAATTATTGACTCTGAAACTGGAACATTTAGTAATGAAAACAAACAACATAATGGTAAGATTTATCTCAGACATTACTTTGAAGAAGATGACGAAATTTATGATGAATCTATTTGTATTTTTAGTGTAAATTAGTACTACAAATGAACATCCCTAAACAAATAATCAAGCAAATAATCAATGATGAAATTAATTTAAAATCGTTCAATGAAAATGAGCTAATACAATGGCTCATTTCTAATCTAATTAATGTTTTATGTGATAATAAAATTTTTGCAACCACAGTTAAAAGTACACCAATAAAAAAACCTGAATACACTTATTTATTTGAAGTTTCAGCAAATTATAAAGGCACCGAGTATCACATAGAACTGGGAATTTTAAATCGAATTAATTTAAAAATTGAAAATATCATAGCAGGAAGTTCAAATAGAGTTTCAGTCTGTTTCTTTGACAATATTTCTGAAATTCAATCATTACTAAAATCCATTAATGAGTTAAATTACCATATTACTAAAATTGAAAATACTGGCACCCTCATAATAAATTAAATAAATGAAAATTATATACATTGATCTGGATGGCGTAGTTGCTGATTTTGAAAAAGGTAGACAAAAACATTCTCTATCTAACATTACCCCATACAAAGGAAGACCAGATAAACTTCCTGGTATCTATGAAAATTTAGAACCAATACCAGGAGCAATCGATGCAGTAAATAAACTATTAGAAGATCAAGTTTTTGATGTCTACTTTCTATCTACTGCACCCTGGGATAATCCAGAGGGATGGATGCACAAACGATTATGGGTTGCAAAATTTTTTGACGAAAAATTGATTAGAAAACGTCTAATACTATCTCATCACAAACACCTTCTAATTGGAGACTATCTAATTGACGACAGAAGATTCAATGGTGCATCAGAATTCAAAGGTGAATGGCTTCATTTTGGTTCTGAAAGATTTCCAGATTGGAAAAGTGTTTTAAATTATTTAAAATATAAGAAATAAGAATTCAATCTTATTATCAGTTTCTTGCTAAGAATTCCATATTATCCATGAATCCTTTTTTTTCCATTTCACCCCATCAAAACTCCACTCCTCTTTTGTACCATGACCCATTAAAGGTCCTAAGATACAACCAGTATAAAGAACACATGAATTATCAATTATATGAATTGGAAAGACAAAACCATTTACTATTGGAGGTCTTTTAAATTCCTTGGGTGAATCAGTTCTGATTTCCTCCTCATAACTAGCAGACATATCCTTAGAAACCTTGAATGATTCTATAATTTTTGGGGTTGATAGCTTAGGTAAATTTCGTTTTAAATCACTAATTTCCATTTGTAGTTTACCAAAATCTTGAAGTAAACCACTTTTAAAAATGGCCTTTTCAACTTTAGTGACTTCAGATCTGTAGTTATGTATATTGCTTGAATTAATAGTTAATTTATCCAACAATGTTTTTGTATTACTTTTTATATCTATGAACCCTTCATCAAGCTTTTTATTTAAATCGATAGATTTTATATTTTGTATTGATTTAAGAATTTTATCAAGTTTTTTATTGTAAAACTTAAACTCCTCATAATTAGTATAATCTATATTTTCTTCCTCTATGAAATCTATTTGAAAGCCCTCGTCATGATTTGAAATTAACTTATATTTATCAATTACTGTATCATAAAGTAGAGCGTTTACTTTATAGAAATCTTTTTGTCTTAAGTAATCTAGTGTAACCATAAATTAATTCAAATATTAAATTATTCTCTTTCTTCTAATGAAAACAAACCCTGCATTATTATTACCATAGCTAGTGTATCAAGCTCGTTGGTTTGTTGTTTTTACTTTTCTGCCGTGCTCATCTTTATTAGGAGTAAACCAAAATTTAGGATTTATAGTCTCCCCAATAGAAACTTTTAACCTATTCCCTTTCCATCTCAACACCAAAATAATTGGGGATTGTGTTTTGCTAGAAGAATATTTTAAATTGAAGTTAATGTTAATGTCTGCCATTATTTAAACTCTGATAAGAGACAAATATACGGCGATTGGAACGCTATATTCAAGGGAAGAGAGTTAACAGACACCCTCAACCGCCCCCAAAACCGACCCTCTGCAAAAAACAAAAAACCTATAACCAACTGTTTAACAATCAATTATAGGTCTTAGTAAGTAGCAAGAATCAGATAGAGCCATTTTATCGAACAACGATAATATATTGATACATTAATGTATTTCTGCTCCTCAACCCCAGTAAACACTGGTAGAGGATTTTTACCTACTTTTTCTTGAAGAGCAACTGTGATATTAAAACAATGTTTTACAGTAATAATTTTCAAAATATCATATCGTTTTACGTCAAATTATCGAACCTGTAAGTTGTAACGTTATAACGTTACAACATAGCTCCTGAAGGCTTGTAATTGCTTGATCTTAGCATAATCAATTAATCAAAATCCGAAAAATCCGAGCACCTACATACTTAAGGTTCGATTCTTGTTGGGTTGAAGGGGTATTTTCAACGTTTATGATTAATAAGTTAATTATTATAATACACATATGTATTTTAATTAATTAGTGTGTATATTTGTGAGTAATGAAGTATCCAGAAATAGATAAATATTATGCCGATCCATCTCCTGAGAATAGAGATAAACTCATGGATATACTTGAACAAGAACATTTTAAGATATCAGATCTGGGTGTTACATCACGAGTATTTTCAAACTGGAAGATTAAAAACATCATACCGAAGGTGGATGAAAGGCAATGGGTAAGACTAAATCTCTTTGAGTACTTCTGGATCCAAATCATCAAAGATTTAAGAGCCTTGGGTCTACCCCTCAAGTTGATCGCTCAGGTAAAAGACCAGCTTTTTAATCACCTAAGTTTTAAAGAAGTATTCTTTGATGAGCAGGATGTCTTTCAGGAAGAAATTTTACGAGATAATAAGAGATTTATTACAGATGAGGAGTTTGAACAAATTAAATCTGACATGATTAATAACAGAGATGATGAAAATGTGTCTTCATTTCTAAATGCCTCCGTCCCATTGTTCTTTTTTATAGTAGCTAACGTACTTCTAGATCACGCTGACATTAAACTAACTATTAATCAAGATGGTGAAATAGATTTTATCAAGGAAGATCATAAGATGATTAATGAGGTAAACAAAGCCATTAAAACGGGCCCACTAGTTATACTCTCTCTAAAACGGTATGTCTATATGCTCATGTCAGAACCCACTCAAGTATCCACGGCACAGCAGCTGGGATTACTCAATGAGGTAGAGTCAGAGGTTATAAAAGCCATGCGAGAAAACAATTTGAAAGAACTCGTGATCAACTTTGATCCAAAAGGGAATCATAAAGACCTTACCTACACTTGGGAAAAATCAATCAAACAAGAGGACATGGAAAACGTTTTAAACCAATTTTTGGGTAAAAAGCACGTATCACTGTCCATGAAATCCAATGACGGGAAAACTGTCCAATATGAGTATCAGAACCGCAAACGAATAAAGAATTAATAATTATGGCATTGAATAAACCAAGCTTTAAGGATTAAATTTAGAAGACTTAAAACTGGAGCTGTACACCACCAGATAGGATACCTTTTCTGCCAAGCCCAATCTCGGAATAAATACCTATGTTAGGGGTTATGTAGTATTCTGAACCGAAAATTGTGAGGTGATACGATGGAGCTATGACGCTTTCAATTTCCTCAAGATAATTAAGGTAGTAGGTTAAAGTCCTTTTATAAGATATCAAGCCCGCACCTAATCCCGAGTAAAACGAAGACTTAGGGCTCATTCCGTAGTGTACGTAAAACTCTCCAAGAAAAGCATAACCTCTCGCTTCTTGTGTTTTGTAATCAATTTGGTATAGCCCATGGTAACTATCTACTTTAAACGGTGCTAATGTAAAAGATGACGAGAACCTTCTATTTTTGCTAAACGAATTAAAGGTAATTGCCATATTATTATTACTGATTATAGTTGCCTCATCATACACAAGAATTGTATTAAAAACATTACCTACTGATAATCCCACTCTGATTGCGTACCAACGATTGGGTGTAATGGCAGTATCTTTAGTCTCCTCAATCACTACTGCTTTTTGTTCGGTCGCAAAAACTTCTTTTTCTCCATTCTCGTACTTCACCATAAATATATCATCAGTCGATATATTATATATTGGTCCGTCCAAATGCGAGTATTTACGGTACTTTAGATTGCCCTCTTCTATTTCGACAACTTTACATTCTATTTCATCAGTGTTTTTTTTGATAATAACGTCTTGGGCTTTACTTAAATTAACTATAAGAGCAAGGATTGCTATTAAGTATACTTTTTTCACTTCACGAAAATAGAAAAATAATTTATTGCTCCATCCAATTGCCCAATTACCTCTCTTTGGGTATATATCTATAGTAGGTAGATAATAGTTATGGCAAACAATACGGGAATAAAGTACGGAGGTAGACAGAAAGGTACACCTAACAAAGCAACAGCAAGGCTCAGAGAGGCTTTTACAGAGCTTTTAGAGGACAACATAGGTAAGGTGCAAGAACTCTTCGATAAAGTCGCTGAGAAGAACCCTCAGAAAGCATTAGAATTACTCTTAAAACTATCTGAATTTGCTTTACCTAAACTAAGAGCTATTGAGGTTAATAATGAATCAGAAGAGGCTTTTTTCACCGTCCAAAAATACAAAACTTTAGATACTGGAGTTCCTTTGGCGAGTAGTGAGGCTGATGTGGTTGATTAGAATTTCTGTGATTTATCTATAAAACGATACCTAAATCGATACCCTGGGGTATAAAAAAACCCGTAACTGACTGTTTAATAATCAATTACGGGTAATTAAGTGTAGCCCGTAGGGGAATCGAACCCCTCTTGCCGAGATGAAAACCCGGTGTCCTAGCCGATAGACGAACGGGCCATTTAATGCTCGTATCACTTCCACTATTACTAGCTTTTGTGTTGTCCGGCTCCGAAACCTTCGGATGACAATACCCAACACTGTTGGAAGAACAAATCTCCCCTTCGTGTTAAGCGAGTGCAAAAGAAATATTATTATTTTAAACGCCAAACAAAAAGATTTAAAAAGACATAAATTTTGGAGATATTTTCACTTCACAGGTGTCAAACCATTTCATTGCGTATTTCACTCTCATTACCATCTATAAATTTTAAAAATAAGTTAGGTTTGCATTCCTTTTATAAGAAATAATAATAAAACAGAAAAAAATGAGAGTAGCCATCAATGGGTTCGGTAGAATTGGAAGATTAGCATTCAAATGCCTTCTAGAGAAAGAAAATATAGAGGTAGTAGCTATAAATGATCTTACAGACAATAAGACACTTGCTCACCTGCTGAAATATGACTCAGTTCAAGGTAAGTTTAACGGTACGGTAGATTTTACAGATGAACACATCATCGTAAATGGGACAAAAATAGCAGCCACTGCTGAGCGTGATCCGTCTAACCTTCCTTGGAAAGAAATGAATGTAGATGTAGTACTTGAGAGTACTGGCTTTTTTAGAAGCCCAGAGACTGCTGGTAAGCATATCAAGGCTGGTGCTAAAAAAGTAATCATCTCTGCTCCTGCGAGTGGCGATGTGAAAACAGTAGTATTGGGAGTAAATGATGAGACGCTAAGCGGTAATGAAACAATTGTGTCTAACGCTAGTTGTACTACCAATTGCCTTGCTCCAATGGCTAAGGTACTAGACGACTTACTTGGTCTAGAAAGTGGCTTCATGACTACGATTCACTCATACACCAGTGATCAACGTTTATTAGACGCTCCACATTCTGATTTAAGAAGAGCTCGTTCTGCAGCATTAAATATAATCCCAACAAGTACAGGTGCTGCTAAGGCAGTAGGTCTTGTTTTGCCTCATCTTGCAGGCAAACTAAACGGAAACTCGCTACGTGTACCCACTCCAACGGGAAGTGCTACTGATTTTGTAGTAACGCTTAAGAAAGAGACCACAGTAGAAGAAGTAAATGCTGCATTCAAAAAGGCATCTGAAACAAATCTGAAAGGAATACTCGAGTACAGTGAAGATCCTTTGGTATCTTCTGACATCGTAGGAAATCCTCACTCGTGTATTTTTGATGCTCAAACAACCATGGTAATGGGCAATACAGTAAAGATAATGGGCTGGTACGACAATGAAGCTGGATACAGCAACAGAGTTGCAGACCTTATTGCTAAAATAGGATAGTTCAAACCTGTAGCACACTAAAAAGAGGCAATGCAGCTGCATTGCCTCTTTTTTTTTATTCGATTCTACATCCAAAATATTTACTTTAGCAACGTGCTAACCAAACTTAAATCACTCGGCCCAGGTTTACTTTACGCAGGTGCGGCCATCGGGGTGTCTCACCTTGTGCAAAGCACCAAAGCTGGAGCAACCTATGGCTATGTATTAATCATAGCCATTGTTTTAGCACATATTTTTAAATATCCATTCTTTGCTATAGGTCCACGCTACGCCAAAGCCACTGGCACATCTTTGGTGGCCGGCTATGCTCAAATGGGTAAATGGGCGATCATACTTCTTCTGGTGCTCACTATTAGTACCATGTTCACCGTACAAGCAGCGGTTACCATTGTTACAGCAGGTATATTACAGCACATAGGAGCTGCACTTACAGCACCTGTCCTATCGCTTTTACTATTGCTCGTGTGTTTTGTTCTCTTAAACGTAGGCAATTATTCACTACTCGACCATCTCATGAAGGTGATTATGATCGTACTCTCACTGTCTACCCTCACAGCTTTCATACTCTCCTTCAACGTGGATATAGAAACTCTCCCTTCTGCCATGGTACATTTCGATATTACTACAAAACAAGATTTAGGCTTTTTAATGGCATTTGTAGGTTGGATGCCGGCACCGCTAGACATTGCTATTTGGCATAGTATATGGACGCTCGCCAATGGGAAACCATCAGAAAAAGGCAATTTTGATTTCAATGTTGGATTTTTTGGTACAGCGATACTCGGTATATGTTTCTTAGTACTAGGAGCCCATACACTATACGGCACAGGCGAAACGCTGGCAGCCTCTGCAGGCGGTTTTGCTGCACAGCTTATCACAACGTTCACTAGCAGTTTGGGAAGTTGGTCCTATTGGTTAATTAGTATTGCTGCATTTACAACTATGTTTAGCACTACACTTACGTGTTTTGACGCTATGCCCCGTGTTATGGGCAAAATAGGAGAAGAACTAAATTTCTCAAAGACATTTACCAAGACCACCACGTGGCAAATTGTACTGTTAGCAGGCAGTATGCTAATCCTCTTTTATTTTATGAGTAGCATGAAGCAGATGGTGACCTTTGCTACCATTGTTTCATTTCTTACTGCTCCTATCTTGGCATGGCTAAGCTACAAATTGGTTACAAAACATCCGCAGATAAAGCTGTGGTCTACCTCCGAAACCCTAGTAGCCAAAATGGGTATTGTAGCACTTGTTGCTCTAAGTGTTCTGTATGTTGTTTCATTTTTGTAACCTTGTGCCAACACACATGCCTGATATCTCTGTAAAAACGATGCCTATAGAACAAATAACTAACCACAGTCGCAATCTGCTTAGAATAATTTGTTTATGAACGGTCGTGTCCTTATATCAGAACCTTTTTTACCCGATCCAAATTTTAATCGTAGCGTGATACTCATAACCGAGCATGACGAAAAAGGCAGTATGGGCTACGTTCTTAATCAACGTACAGATTATACCGTAAACACGCTTGTAGAAAGCCTAGATAAGGTAAATAATACTACCTACCAGGGTGGTCCTGTAGAGTTGAATAGTCTGCACTACTTGCACACCTATCCGCAGATAGAAGGCAGCATAAAAGTACAAGATGGAGTGTACTGGGGTGGCGATTTTGGTGAGGCATGCGACGGCCTAATGTCCGGCTCCATGCAGCAAGAAAACTTTCGCTTCTTTGTGGGATATAGCGGTTGGGCGGCCGGTCAGTTGCAAGCTGAACTGGACGAAAAAGCTTGGATGGTGGGCGACCTAGAAGCCAAGTACATTTTTGACCAGAACATAGAGGATGATGCACTTTGGAAACACGCCATACGCGAACAAGGCGGAACAAATGCTCTACTTGCTAATGCTCCTACAGACCCTTTTTTGAATTAGGAAATGATTAATTGCATACCTTTGTAAGCAACAAGTTAGAACAATGGATAACAGTATTTTGATCTCAGCACACAGTATCCTCAGATGGACAGTTTTACTATTTGGACTCTATGCCATAACCAAGAGTGCTAGAGGAGTTCTCTACAAACAAGACTATACATCAAATCATAATTTAGCCGCGACACTATTCATAGCAAGTGTACACCTCCAAGTTGTAATCGGTCTATTGCTTTATGTAGCAAGAGGTTGGGCAGATAGTTTTAGTGACATGGCCGCTACTATGGGCAATACTTCGAGTAGATTTTGGGCTGTAGAACACCTGACAGGCATGCTACTGGCTGCAATATTTATCCAGATAGGCCGCACCAAAAGCAAGAAAGCTACAGAAGTAGCCAAGAAACATAAAATAGCTCTTCTCTTTTTTTCCATAGGACTACTCATCATACTGGCTATGATACCATGGCCTTTTAGAGGAGAGGTAGCTCGTAGCTTGTGGCCATAAGCTACTACCATCATTATTAGAAAGAACACATTATCTTGAAAAAAGAAACACTACAAGCAGTAGCAGACATACTGGGTAACGGTTACAAATGCTACGTAAATACGACCACTGAAGAAGTACAGACAGCAGAAAACGTATCGCTAGAAGATCAGCAAAGCGACAGTTACAAAGAATACGTGCCACTAGAAGGACCCGTTATCTTTGGTTTTATGCAGGACTACGTAAAAGGCGTTGAAGATTTTGAAAAGCAAAGTGAGTTGCTTGAAGCTATTAGCTTTGACAATCCTTTCAAAAGTTTCAAAACGGCTGTATACAGCACTGGCTTGGCAGATGAGTGGATCGCCTATCGCATCGAGCGAATAGTGGCAGTCATATAGAACCTGTGCTAACTTACTTGGAGGCTACAAGGCTTCCAAGTTTCTACGCATCAGGTCTTTAAGCTCTTCTATGTTGTTTCCATCTTTGGCAGACACAAAAACGATATTGTCATTGAGCTTGGCCATCCAGGTTTTCTTTAAGGTAGCGAGGTCATAAATGGCCTCATCCTCAAATATATCCTCGCTGGTAGCGTCTGGTTTATACTTATCTATTTTATTGAAAATGGTAATAATTGGTTTATTCCCCGCTCCAATCTCCGATAGGGTTTCCATGACCGTCTCCATTTGCTCCTCAAATTGTGAGTGGCTTACATCTACTACATGGAGCAATATATCTGCTTCTATTACCTCATCCAAGGTGCTTTTAAAACTCTCTACCAGCTGATGCGGCAGTTTACGTATGAAGCCAACCGTATCTGACAATAAGAAAATACACGGCTTGTACGTAACCGGATCTGGAGGAAACACAACCTTACGCACTGTACTATCTAGCGTAGCAAATAGTTTATCCTGAGCCAATACATCTGCCTTCGCAAGTAGATTAATTAAAGTAGACTTCCCTACGTTGGTATACCCTACCAAGGCTATACGTTTTTGGCCTTCTCTATTCTTACGACGCGTTACTGCTTGCTTATCTATGTCTTTCAGCTCTTGTTTTAGCTTGGATATCTTGTCTCTAATGACACGTCTATCGGTCTCTATCTCTTTCTCTCCAGGACCCTTCATGCCAATACCACCCTTTTGTTTCTGTAGGTGAGTCCACATACCGGTAAGTCGTGGCAAGAGATACTCGCTCTGTGCGAGCTCTACTTGAGTACGGGCTTGTGCTGTTTGAGCATTTTTGGCAAAAATGTCCAGTATCAAACTACTGCGATCTACTATTTTGCAATGTACGTGCTCCTCTAGGTTTCGTATTTGTGAGGGACTAAGTTCATCATCAAAAATAGCAAGATCAATATCGTGCTCTTTTACATAAGCTGCCACTTCTTCTATTTTACCTTTACCAATGTATGTCTTAGGGTTGGGATACTCCAACCGTTGAGTGAAACGCTTTCGGGTTTCGGCACCTGCAGTAAAAGCCAAAAATTCCAACTCATCTAAGTAGACTACCGTTGATTTTAAAGGCATGTTTTTGGGCTCTACTCCTATCAGTATAGCTTGCTCTAGGTCTGAGTCGTTATTTACGTGAAAATTCAATAGATGATTTGCGTTTTAATTTTCGTTCTTTGTATACGAGAAGTATGTTGCAAAAATACATCCAAAAATCACGGTTATGCCTGCTCATTTTTATACTGGGGACTTTAGCCACTCAAGCTCAGGTTTTAGAATGGAGTAATCCTACCAAACTAAAAGGAGGTGCCATATTTACTAAGGTGATAGGAGAAAATCAGCACGGGGTATATTTACTTCGGTATCGCAATCGATTTTATACTAAAAGCATCGTTTTAGAACGCTTTAACCATCAGCTCGTTTTCAAGAAAAGCATCCATATAGAACTACGCAAGGCGAGGCTCAGCAAGCTATATATTACTGCAAGAGGCATTTTATTAATAAAAGCGAAATACATGCGTCAGCAACAAGAAAACCATCTTATTGCTCAATGGTACGATTTTAATTTTAAGGAAATGGGGGAACCCGTACCCCTCGCCAAATCTGCTGTAAAAGAATTTGGCGATAGGGGTAATTTCAGGATAAGAATGAGCGATGATTTGCAAAAAATACTGGTTCTAACAACGGAAAAATCTACCACAAAAAATACCCTAATTCACAATCAATTTTTTACTGACTCTTTGGTAGCCCTTAAAAAGCACACCTTCAGTCTAAACTACCCCTACGATAGAATGGTACTGCAAGACCTCTTGGTGACCAACACCTCTACGGTAACCATACTAGCCAATGTGGCTCCCAGACCTCCCAAAAGGCAAACTACAACTGATTTTCACTTAATCACTTTAAGCGATTCAACCGTCTGCGATAAGCAAATTACAGATAGTGTGAATTTAAAATCTCCAAGGCTAACCTACAGTAGGAAACTAGACCGGGCTAAAATAACTAGTTTTTATGCTCTAAAGGACCAACGAGGTATCGTAGGAACACTTTTTTATTCATCGAATAGTCCTATTGATTCAGCCCGTTTGGTCTGGAGCGAATTTAGCGATGACCTGATAGACCAAATAACCAAAAATGACCGAAATGAGGACGCCGTATCAGAAGGGTTTAGTATACTCCAAGCTACTCCCCGTTCTGATGGGGGTATGCTCATTATTGCAGAGCAAAAAAACATAGCAACTGAAGATGATGTCATCCTAGTGAATGGATTACCTCAAAGCACGTCTAAGAATATTTACAATTTTAATGAGATTCTGGTACTCAACTATGATGACAGTGCCTACTTGGACTGGCACAAGCTCATTACCAAAAACCAAACTACCGTAAATGACGGAGGATACTTCAGTTCTGTCGTAATATACTCTGGACCAAAGTATATACAGCTCATATACAATGACCAGCTCCGTAGCTCTGGAGAGGTAATGCAGTACACCATCTATAACAATGGAATGGAAAAAAGCAAGAAGCTCTTAAAAGCAGAAATAGACTTTGTGGCCGTAGTACCTTCTGAATCTAAGCAAGTTTCTTCTAACAAAGTAATAATTCCTACGTCAAAAAATAGGAGATTTGCCCTGCTAAAACTAGTTTACAATTGATAAAATTACTCACAGAAAAGATAGGTGGAGCACTCCTACTCGCTATAGCCGTTTTAACTGGTTTCGGTCTCATCATGAGCGATGGCAGTGTAACTATGGTTGCCAAGCTTGTTCTATTACTGGTAGAAGGTCTTTTGCTCAATTATCTGTGCTTCAGATTTGGAATACTAGGTATCAACACAAACCTACCATTGGTTCTCTTTTGTACACTCACAGCCTTGGTACTACCACAGCTTTCCATGGGAGGCATCATATACGGGGCCGTTTTTCTTGGGGCTTTATTCCTTGCCTTTGAGAGTAAAGAACATCCAAAGCTATCCAGCAGTTATATGATATACTTTGGGTTATTCTTGGGCATCGCACAAGCATTTAGCAATATTAGTATTCTGATGATGCTGCCCGTTTTTATACTTTTTTCCCAAGCAGGCACACGTAGACCACGTCACTTTATCCTCAGTTTCACTTACTTCGCAATGGTTATTATCTCCATCTCTGGATTGTTATTTGTCATGGAGTTAGAACATAAGATATGGGAGCTTATACCCTCCCTATCGTTTGATTACTCCGTCTTCAATACCATAGTAATAAAGCTAACTGTACCCTTCATTCTTATTTGCTTAGCCATACATTTCCTTTCCCTCAACAACTACCGATTCAGGTATCCAAATAAATCCATCATATTCAACTACACCATGCTATTGCAATTGGCTTGTTCAATATTATTAGTGACCCTCACAGCTGAGTTAGACATATTGATGTACGCTATCATGGCAGCAAGTACATTGTTGTCATTTGTATTTAGATATAAGCAAGATAGTACCTTCATTAATTCTGCTTTTGCGAGTTTAATAAGCATATGTGTGATGTCACTATTTCTTTATAAAATATTAATCTTGTAACAGTTGTGGAATTTAATTTTCTTTGCCAGCAACACCACAAAAATCATTAGCTCATGAACGAGGATATAAAAATAGTATTGGACGAATTGAAAGAAGCATGTGAGAAAGCTTTGGACCACGTAGCAGCTGAGGTAGGTAAGCTAAGAGCAGGCAAAGCAACGCCCAGCATGCTAGACAGTGTAATGGTAGAATACTATGGTAGTAAAGTACCCCTGAGCCAAGTGGCCAATGTAAATACGCCTGATGCTAAAACACTCATGGTAAAACCGTGGGAAAAAGGTATGCTCGATGAAATAAGCAAAGGAATAATGTATGCCAATCTTGGTCTAAATCCTCAAAACGATGGAGAGCAGGTCATCATAAATGTACCACCCCTCACAGAGGAACGCCGCATGCAGCTTGTAAAACAAGCTAAAGGTGAAAGTGAGCACGGTAAAATTACTTTGCGTAGTGCACGTAAAGATGCCATTGACATGACAAAAATGCTTCAGAAAGACGGACTTGGAGAAGATATGGCTAAAGATACTGAAGTAGAAGTACAAAAGGTAATAGAGGCTTATAGCAAACGTATAGACGATACTATCGCTAACAAGGAAAAAGAAATAATGACGATCTAGTCGTTATCAATTCTTTAATACCAGCCTATGGCATTTGCTGTCATAAGAACAGGTACTCAAACTTTGGTGAAATTTGGCCTGAGGCAAAATCACTCTATTTGACAAACTACTACAACAATGCTATCTGGAAAATTTAGAAAAAACATAACCATAGGTGCCGAAGTGAAAATAGTACAAAAGCACCACCAACACAGTGGCGAACTTACGAATGGGTTTGTAAAACGATTGCTCACTAAATCGCCTGAACATACGCACGGCATAAAAGTGCTGCTAGAAACAGGAGAAGTAGGAAGAGTAAAGAACGTACTCGAAGAAGACGACTAAAACAAAAAAGGCTAGTGAATTTCACTAGCCTTTTTTATAAGTCAAAAATGAATACTCTAATTTTTTAGCTATCTTAACACATCAAAGCCTCCAATCAAGCTGGTTCTTCCTGGCTATAGTCCATGGTTAAAACACTATCTATTTTTTAGCATATCCAATGCTACATCTACTATCATATCTTCTTGACCGCCTACCATTTTACGTTTGCCCAGTTCTTGCAAAATATCTGCCGTATTGAGTCCGTACTTTTTAGCTGCTCGCTCACTGTGCAGTAAGAAACTAGAATACACTCCTGCATACCCGAGACTAAGCGTCTCTCTATCTACCCGCACTGGTCGCTCCTGCAATGGACGAATTTCGTCATCCGCTAGGTCCATAAGCTTCAGTACGTCTGAGTTGGTCTTCACATCCATTCTGTTGAGCACAGCTATAAGCACCTCTAACGGACAATTTCCGGCTCCTGCTCCCATACCTGCTAATGAGGCATCCAAACGAGTAGCACCGTGCTGCATACCAACTATTGTATTGGCTACACCAAGGCTTAAATTATGATGGCAGTGTATACCTACTTCTGTATCACTATCTAACACATTCTTGAATGCTTTGATTCTATCTGCTACTCCATCCATCATAAGAGCACCTGCACTATCTGTCACGTATACACAATCGGCACCGTAACTTTCCATTAATTTGGCTTGCTCTGCTAGTTTAATCGGCTCATTCATATGTGCCATCATCAGAAAACCACCCACATCCATTCCTAGTTTTTTGGCAGCTTCAATATGTTGTCTACTCACATCTGCTTCTGTGCAATGCGTTGCTACCCGTACAGAACGCACACCCAAGGCATACGCCTTTTTAAGATCTTCTATGGTTCCAATGCCCGGAAGAAGCAACGTAGTAAGCACCGCATGATTCAATTCTTCAGCAACACCTTCTAGCCAATCCCAGTCGGTATGTGCACCAAAGCCGTAGTTGAAACTGCCTCCACTAAGTCCATCTCCATGAGAAATTTCTATCGCATCTACTCCTGCCTTATCCAGTGAAATAGCTAGGTCTTTTAGTCGCTTTTTCCCGTACTGATGACGAATGGCATGCATCCCATCTCTCAGTGTCACATCCTGAATATATATCTTTCTTTCTCCCATTTCTACTTTACTAACTTTTCGCCTACCGCTAGAGCTGCACTTGTCATAATATCGAGGTTGCCAGCGTATGCGGGCAAATAATGCCCCGCTCCAATTACTTGCAACAATACGGTAGTTTTTAATCCGCTTTTATGCCCTACTCCTTCTATAAAAACAGGTTCATCTTCCGGAATATCATCAAACTGCACCTCTTGATGTAGCGTATATCCGGGCACGTATTTTTGTACTTCTACCACCATATCGTGTATGCTTTTTCGGATCTCTTCTCGATCTGCTTGGTCACTGAGGGTAAAAACAGTATCTCGCATGACCAACGGTGGTTCTGCTGGATTGAGCACTATAATAGCCTTCCCCTTTGTAGCTCCACCTACTTTCTCTATCGCTTCAGATGTGGTTACGGTAAACTCATCTATGTTGGCTCGTGTACCGGGTCCTGCACTCTTACTTGCAATGCTAGCTACTATCTCACCATAATGTACTTTTGCTATTCTGCTTACAGCAGCTACTATGGGAATAGTGGCTTGTCCTCCGCAGGTTACCATATTTACGTTTACTCTATCTGTATCAGACAAATCAACATCTAAACCCAATATCGTGCTTAAACCTTCGTCTCCATTCACTGCTGGTACAAAATAAGGCCCAATAGCTGCTGGGGTTAAATCTACCATCTTCTTCTCCGGGAATTTTTCCATCATACCAAAATTGTAGACATGTGCCTTGGCAGATGTAGCATCAAAAACAACATCTATCTCCTTCCAAATTGGCATTTCAATGAGCCCATCTATCCCAGTTGCACAGATTTCTACGCCCATCCCTTTTGCTCTCAATAGCCCATCGCTTGCAGGGTCTATACCCACAAAGCATCCCATCTCTAGAACGTCGGAAGTACGCATGATCTTTATCATTAGGTCTGTGCCTATATTCCCGCTTCCAATTATTGCCGCTTTCTTTTTCATCTTATTTCAATGGCAATATCGATATGAAATGCCAATTTCAAATTTATTTTTTGTTATTAATAATCTCAGAGATAAAGGCTTACCCGGATTGTCTTCTAGTAGGTTATTGATATTGCTCATTAAATTTTACTATCAAAAAAATTTTCTAATCTATTTTCAGGCTTACACTCCCTAACCCCTCTATAATGGCAACAAACTCATCTCCTTGGCCGATGGGGACCATTGGGCCTAAAGCTCCACTTAATAGCACCTCACCTTTGCGAAGTGGGTTGCCTTGCTTTGCCATCGTCTGTGCAAGCCAAAGTGCTGCGTTGAGTGGGTTGTCCATACATGCGGCTCCGCTTCCTTCAGAAGCTACTTCTCCATTTTTTGTCAATTTCATTTGGCAATCTACTAAATCCAGGTCATCCAAATCTACTTTAGTTTCACCCAGAATAAAATGACTTGCACTTGCATTATCTGCAATTGTATCTGTGATACGAATATTCCAGTCTGCTACGCGACTACCCACTATCTCTATACTCACCGTGGCATATGCTATGGCATCTATAAGGTCTGTAATATTAAAATCTCCCTCCAAATCATCGCCCATCATAAAGGCTATTTCTGCCTCTGCTTTGGGTTGTACTAGCTCGCTGTAAGCAAGCTTTCCTCCCTGCACTTCCATTGTGTTAAAAAGCACGCCGTAGTCTGGTTGGTCTACACCCAATTGTTCCATTACCGCAAAAGAGGTTAGGCCAATTTTCTTGCCTACTACCTTTTCGCCATTGGCCATTCTACGTTTTACATTTATCTCTTGTGTAGCATACGCCGCGTCTATATCGTCTGCCGAAATAATCTCTCTAACAGGTGGCACTGTGCTCTTGGTGTTGTGTGCTTCCCATAGTATATCTGCTGCTTTTTCTATTTCTGGTTTCATCTTTTTCTGCTAACAAAAATGGCTGAAAGTAAACTCTCAGCCATTGTATTTTTTCAATTTTTAAAATAGTTATTATAATGTTCCTCTTAATTCTTGCTCACGTTCGATCGCTTCAAACAAGGCTTGAAAATTTCCTTTACCAAATGAGGTAGCTCCCTTTCGTTGGATTATCTCAAAGAATAAGGTTGGCCGTGGTTCTATTGGTTTTGTGAAAATTTGAAGTAAATACCCTTCGTCATCTCTATCTACCAAGATACCCAACTCACGCAATGGAGCGATATCTTCGTCAATCTCACCTACTCTATCTAACAACACATCATAGTAATTATCTGGAACTCTGAGAAACTCTATACCTCTGGATTGCAATTCTCTAACGGTACCAATAATATCATCTGTTGCTACAGCTATATGCTGTACCCCTGGCCCTTCATAAAAGTCTAAGTATTCTTCTATTTGAGATTTTTTCTTTCCATCTGCAGGCTCATTTATTGGGAACTTGATTCTACCATTTCCGTTACTCATCACCTTACTCATGAGAGCAGTGTACTCCGTAGAAATATCTTTATCATCAAATGACACTATTTGAGCAAAGCCCAATACATCTTTATAAAAATTGCACCATGTCATCATCTCACCAAGTTCTACATTACCGACCATGTGATCTACATACTGTAAACCCACTGGAGCCGTATTAAACGTAGTCTTCCACTCTTTGTACCCGGGCAAGAATATTCCATTGTACTCATCTCTTTCTACAAAAACATGTACGGTCTCTCCGTACGTATATATTCCAGAACGGACTACTTTACCGTAATTGTCTTTTTCTTCCACTGGAGACATGTAGTGCTTTGCCCCACGTTTTATTGCTTCGTCATATGCCTTAGTAGCATCTGGAACCCATAGGGCAACTACTTTTACGCCGTCACCATGGGCATCTATGTGCTTACCTATATCGGTGCCACTTTTAAGGGGAGAAGTAAGTACAATCCTTATTTTGTCTTGAACAAGTACATAGCTTTCTCTATCTGTCAAGCCTGTTTCCAATCCAGAATAAGCTAGATCCTGAAAACCAAATGCCGTCTTATAAAAATGAGCTGCTTGCTTACTGTTGCTTACATAAAATTCTATGTAATCTGTGCCAAACAATGGCATAAAGTCTTGGGCTTCATCGTATAGCTTAGGAAGATCTGTTGTAACTGTATCCATTGGGTGTTTCTTAATTTTGAATGCAAAGCTAAAATATTAATAATGAAGTCCAACTCTGCTTTTTTGTAACTAAAGTCAACTAGTATATCCCAATAATGAAGAATCAAATAATTAAGAATCAAATAATTAAGAAAATATTAAAGGTCTATTACACAAAAAAGGGCCCTCAAAGCGTTTTTCAAAAAATCGAGCAAAACGCCAACCAAGTACTTTCAAAAATACTAAAACCAACCTTTTTGTCCATCCACACTTTACCAATACCTTATTTGAGTTTACGGAGTAGCTATTTCAGTTTACAAACTGACAGCTTGAAACTGTTCTCCGAACTGCTTGGCTATAATGAACTAACAGGCTTATTACGAGAAGATAAGATGTTTAGCAATAGAATGGGCCACTCCATGCTCCTTATTGGTAGCAGTAACGTCATCTGCCATAGCCAGCACTTCTTTTTTAGCATTGCCCACGGCTACGCCCATGCCGACAGCTTCCAGCATTTCCATGTCGTTATAGTTGTCGCCAAAGGCTATTACATTTCCCCATTTTAGATCTGGATATTTGTGCTGCAGTAAAGTAGCTATGGCAGATTTTTTAGATATTTTTTTACTCGCTATTTCTAAGTATGTGTCCTTAGATTTGTATACATGAAGATCATCGTTTAGTTGATCTATCAAGCTATCATAAAGCACGGCAATCTCTTCAGCAGACCCCATGCACATTACCTTGTGAGCACCTCTATTGATTTTACCATAAGCTGCTAATGTCTCTGCTAGGCTACGTACCTGTGGAGTTACTTTGGTATTACTCGCCTCTCTATTTGCCCAGTAGTCTATCGCCGGCACAAACCATTCGTCATTGTTATAAATACTGACGTGTATGTCTGTTCCTTCGCTTAACTCTGCTATCCTTTTTACTTCTTCAAAACCAACTTCTGTACTGCTCAGCACTTTGTCCCCATCGAGCACCAACCCTCCATTGTATGCAATCAAAGGACTGCTTTGAATACCTACTTCTGCTTGCAAATGACGCATAGCCTCTGGCATACGAGAAGAAGCCAGTATAATGTCACAATCCTTTTTTATTCGCTTAAATTCCGAGATCGTCTCTGGAGCTAGTTCTCTATCGGCATTCAGTAATGTGCCATCTATATCGGTACACAATAGTTTGTAAGACATGGTGCAAGGATAGACAAACAGATAATCCTGATCGTACTCGACGTAGATATAGATTTCCTCTTGTTTTACCATCTCTCCCTTACCCAACTATTATTACATTTGCCCGAAGCACACAAATAGCCATGTCAAACAAACTAAAAAACTACGCCAACGGTCACTGGCAAGAGCACAAAGGAAAGGGATTTGAACAGCATAACGCCATAACAGGAAATCTAATAAGCACGGCAAGTAGTGAAGGACTAGACTACGAAGAAATGGCAGACTACGCCCGCCGAGTAGGTGGTAAAGCACTGCGTGCAATGACATTCTACGAGCGTGGCTATATGCTCAAAAAACTTGCACTTCATCTCGATAGCATAAAAAAGAAATACTATGACATTAGTTACCTTAGTGGTGCTACCAAAAGCGATAGCTGGGTAGATATAGATGGCGGAATAGGAACGCTATTCACCTACGCAAGCATGCGTAGACAGATGGGCAACCAACGCTTTTATGTAGACGGCGAAACGGCTAAAATAAGTACCAACGGTACTTTCGTAGGGCAACACATCATGAGCCCCAAGCAAGGTGTGGTGGTACATATTAACGCCTTCAACTTCCCTATATGGGGAATGTTAGAAAAACTAAGTGCTAACTTACTGGCCGGAGTACCAGCCATAATAAAACCATCTGAAATAACCTCTTACCTTACCCAAGCTATGGTAGAAGATATTGTAGCCAGCGGCCTAGTGCCAGAGGGTGCTATACAGCTCGATTGTGGTAAAGGACACGGCATTATAGATTCACTTGGTTCGCAAGACCTGGTCACCTTCACCGGTTCTGCAAAGACAGGTAGCATGCTAAAAAGCATGCCGCACATCATTGAAAATGCTATTCCTTTCAATATGGAAGCAGACAGTCTAAACGCTGCTATACTGGGAGAAGATGCCGCTCCAGGCTCTACAGATTTTGCTATATTCATTAAAGAAATACGTAGAGAGATGACTACCAAAGCAGGACAGAAATGTACTGCTGTACGTAGAATAATGGTGCCAGAGAAATACCTAGAAGACGTACAAATGGCCTTGGGCAAAAGTCTCGGACAAACAACTGTAGGCGATCCTGCAGCAGAAGGTGTACGCATGGGTGCTATCGTAAATAGAGCTCAACTCGATGTAGTGCGAAATAGAGTAGTCGAAATGGCTAAAAAGACTCCGATAGTAGTTGGAGACTTGGATAAGTTTGATGTAATTGGTGCGGATAAAAGCAAAGGAGCTTTTCTTGCTCCTATCCTTATGCTAAACGACGATCCGTTTAACAATACAGATAGTCACGACATAGAATGCTTTGGGCCAGTGAGTACTTTGATGCCATACAACGGCATAGACCAAGCTGTAGAACTTGCTAAAATGGGTAAAGGCTCACTGGTGAGTACCATCGCTACTTCAGATGTGAACATAGCTACAGAATATGCCGTAGAAGCGGCAGCTTACCACGGCAGAATACTCGTGCTCAATGAGGAATCTGCTCCTGAAAGTACAGGACACGGGTCTCCTATGCCACAGCTTATGCATGGTGGACCCGGAAGAGCCGGAGGCGGCGAAGAACTCGGTGGCATAGGAAGTGTAAAGCACTACCTGCAACGTACAGCTATACAAGGGCATCCAAGTATGTTGACTGAAATCACACAACGCTACCAGTATGGTGGAGTATACAAAGAGAAAGACGTTCATCCGTTCAAAAAATATTTTGAAGATATAGAGGTAGGTGAAACTGTAATCACGGCTAAGCATACCGTAACAGTAACCGATATCGTAAATTTTGCCAATGTGAGTGGCGATAATTTCTACGCTCATATGGATGAAACTTCGTTAGAAGGGACCACCTTCGAAGGGCGAGTAGCTCATGGGTATTTTGTACTTAGTAAAGCTGCAGGGCTTTTTGTAGATGCCAAGAAAGGACCGGTATTACTCAACTACGGACTAGACGAATGTAGATTCACCAAACCCGTATATCCTGGAGCAACAATCGGTGTACGCTTTACGTGTAAAGAAAAAATAAATCAAGAGAAAAAATCGGAAGACGACGTAGCCAAAGGCATTGTGAAATTCCTAGTAGATGTATATGACGAGACTGGAGATACTGTTGCTCTTGCCACCATTCTTACAATGGTGAAGAAAAGAAACCAAGAAGGCGAGTTTTGATATTATCTATATTGAAAACGTATGGGTTTCAGTTTTATGCTACTATTGAACTATATATTGACAGATTACGAATCGTCTTGATACAAAAAATCTCATACCTCAATACTCACATCTAACCTATTACCTTTGCCACACAATGAACGCAGTAGATCAAGGAGACGTAACATACTACATAGCAAACGGCATAGCTACCGTAGAATTTCACCATCCACTGAGCAACAGCTTGCCTGGCAAGGTGTTGGCTAAGTTGGCCGATACGATAACAGCACTCGGGACAAACGATGATGCACTCGTACTCATAGTACGCAGTGCTGGTGAGCGAGCTTTCTGTGCAGGAGCTAGTTTTGACGAGTTAGTTGCTATCAAGGATCTTGAAGTAGGAAAGGTGTTTTTCTCTGGCTTTGCCAATGTGATAAATGCCTGTAGAAAATGTCCCAAACTGATTATTGGCCGGATACAAGGCAAAGCCGTAGGTGGTGGAGTAGGACTCGCAGCATCTTTTGATTACACCATTGCTACCAAGCATGCTGCTGTGAAGCTAAGCGAACTTGCTGTGGGTATTGGACCATTTGTAGTAGGGCCTGCCGTAGAGCGAAAAATGGGATTATCTGCAATGAGCCAATTGGCCATCGACGCTACCGAGTGGCAAACAGCCGAATGGGCAAGAGCAAAAGGACTATACACAGACATTTTTGACACTGCAGAAGAGATGGATGCAGCTATCAGCACCCTTGCCAACAAGCTAAAAAACAGCAATCCAGAAGCTATGCAATTACTCAAATACGTCTTTTGGAGAGGAACAGAAGATTGGGACACACTCCTTGCAGAGCGAGCGGCCATGAGCGGACAGCTTGTGCTTTCTGAATTTACCAAAAAAGCTATCAATAGCTTTAAGAAAAAATAGACAGCTTTCTTATTCCATTTTTTTTGCTTTTATTTGGTTAAACTTTAAAGCAAAAAGACTATGAAAGAAAAAAATTTATGGCAACAGTATGTACACGTAATTACCAAAAATTACGCAAATTTTAATGGTCGAGCCCGACGTAAAGAGTACTGGGGTTTCTTCTTATTTAACATTATTATTAGTTATGCTTCGGCTTTCATTTTTACCTCTATAGATCCAACTCTAGCACTAGTATCTTCTATATACTCTTTGGCGGTTTTTATCCCTAGCCTAGCTGTAGCAGTGAGAAGAATGCACGATGTGGGAAAAAGTGGATGGTACATTCTTATCCCTATTTACAACATTATACTTGCTGTAACTGATGGCGACAAAAGCTCAAATGAGTACGGAGAAGACCCAAAAGGATCTGGTGACGAATTAGACTCTATAGGCTCCGAGTAAAAATCAAACAAAAAACAAAAGTCATCTCTTAAACCTGAGGTGGCTTTTTTTGACTTATGCAACAAAAAAACATCTTAGACTACTTTAAAAGTTGCCTAACTACTGACTATGCTAACTTCAACGGTAGAGCTCGAAGACTAGAATACTGGGGATTTATACTCTTCACTTTCTTAATATCCTCGGCAACAAGTATCATTGACAATGCCATTTTCGACATGACAGAATCTAATGTTAGGCTTTTATCCTTTGGCACATTGGCTACCTTAGCATTGTTTATACCTTCTATGTCTGTAGCTGTAAGACGATTTCACGACACCAATAGAAGAGGATGGTTCCCTATTCTGTTAAATACTATTAGCCTATCGTTTATTGCTCTACCCTCTGTTATCGCAGATTTACAAACGTATAGCACAACTGGCACAACTAACATTTGGAGAGACCCAAAAATCATAGCCTTTGTAGCTATTGCTGTTGTGGTCATCATTGGAGGAATTATTACGCTTGTAGTTTGTTTCACAGAAGGTACTCACGGGACCAATCACTATGGGTCAGACCCAAAAAACCCTGAGTTTGATAACGAAATAAATGAAATAGGACTAGAATAGTCCTTACATATTCTGCGTATAGTAGTTGAAGTCTTTTAGTACATCATTTATAAATTGCTCGGGCTTATCCGTATTTTTAATGCCCATTACCGTTTCCAGTTTTACCACCAGCTTTCTGATGAGTTTCACATCTTTCATTTTGCGTGCACTTTCAAAGGTTTCTTTGATTATACGAGCGTCATTATCCGATAGTTTGAGCACCTGCGAGTATTTGGGTTCATAGCTATCTTCTACTTCTTTTAAAATAGTGATATTTATACTCTGTTTTATCTTGGACTTGATGACCGAAGTACCCGCTACCATATCGCCTAAACGCTGTCCTTTTTTACTCCGAACTATGACTATAAGACCTACCAAACCAATGGTATAAAAAGAAAAAATACGGGCCATAATACCTCCTGCAAGTATGGCAACAAGCATAAACGCATAGATATCTATCATTCTAAATATCCAACGAATAAAAAACTCTACAAAGCTGGGTTGAAAGCCATCAATTTTGACCACTTTTATCTTAGCAATGTACTTACCCAGTGTGTAGCCACCACTAACGGTTTCACTTACTAAGGAATAAAAGAGTATAGGTAAGCTGACCAAGGAGAACCATCCCCAAACTACCCGATTATAATCCCCTCCAAAAGCCCCTTCAAAATCTATATTGAATACTGAAAAAATCCACCATATACCTACCCAATACAAAACGATAACTACTATGTCCAACACAAAAGCAAGTAAGCGTTTCCCTAAAGTTTCACTTTGCAAAGAGAGAATTGTATTAAAACTTGTTTTTACGTTTAAATTTGCCACAACTAGTTTACTTTAAGGGCTTGAGAGAAGTTTCATTCATAAAACAAAATAAAGCGAATTGGCTGGAGTTTGAAAATTATCTTTACTATGGCAAGAAAGTTCAGCCCGATAGGCTAGCAGATTTGTTTGTACAATTGAATAATGACTTAGCCTATGCACAAACCTATTACCCCAAGAGTAAAGTCAATGTATACCTGAATGCCCTCGCCAGCAATGCCTACCTCAAAGTAGTAAAACCCACAACCGTATATGGCTCCATTATTGATTTTTGGGCCACAGATGTAGCTCAAATCACCTACAAATACCGAAAATTACTCTGGGCCAGTTTTATCCTGTTTTTCGTAATACTCAGCATAGGAATCTTATCTGCTCTATACGATGAAAGTTTCATACGCCCCATATTGGGAGACGACTATGTAGACAGCACATTAGAAAACATCGCTAACGGCGACCCGGCGGCGGTGTATACCAATGGCACTGCATACGGCGATATAGGCAGTTTTCTGGGCATCACTATTAACAACATACGTGTTGGCTTGCTGCTCTACATCAGCGGCATCACGCTTGGACTGGGTACTTTAAAAATACTCTTTAGCAATGGCATAATGGTAGGATCATTTCTTACGATGTTTTACAAAGAAGGGGCTTTCGCAGAGAGCATGAGTGCCATTTGGATACACGGTGCTATGGAGATATTTGGGATGGTAATAGAAGCTGCCGCAGGTTTACTACTCGGCCTCGGATGGCTATTCCCGGGCACACTTCGCCGCAAGCAAGCATTTTTACTCACTGGCAAAGAGTCGCTTATGATTGTGATGAGTACTCTCCCTTTTACCATAGCCGCAGGTTTGCTAGAAGGATTCATTACCCAATACTACAACGAGATGCCTTTTTGGGGATCCCTCACTATCATACTTGGCACATTGGGCATTATTGGTTATTACTACCTCATCTATCCTATACGCAAGTACCACAACACCACGCTGCGACTAGAAGACATAATGGTAAACAATGAGGAGTTGTAGTCTATTCGCCATACTATTGATAGGGAGCCTATGCTTTGCCCAGTTTGCAGGTAGCGAAGAAGTAGACGTATTCGAAAATCTGGTAGAAGAGCAGGAAGAACTAGAACAGACAGATCATTCTGATTTTACGAGAGGTACTTTCTTAGATGCAGATACCAGCTACAAAAGCAATTATACAGGAGAAGAATATACCTACCGCGAACCAAAGATAAGCGAGCCAAAAGAACCCATAAAGAGACCAGACCTCAACATAGGACCACTTATTGGATTCATATTCAAAGCACTACTAGTCATCGTAGGTATTGCTCTCTTATACTTCTTGTATATATCGCTCAGCAATCTTAGACTACAACGAAATGCCGCTAAAAATAGAGTAATAGCTACGCATGAAGCAGAAAAAGACCTCACCGAGCCAGAAGAACTTAATGACGGTAGCCTGGAAGCATTGCTCAAACGAGCTAAAACTGACGGCGATCATATACTCGCTACCCGTTACTATTTTTTGATGTATCTCAAAAAACTACAAGATGTAGGAGTCACAAAATACCACAGGGATAAAACCAATGCAGACTACCTCAGCGAGATAACCAATCCCAAACTGAGCGAACAGTTTTTAAAATTGAGCTATATGTACGAGTATGCTTGGTACGGTAAAAAAGAGATAACAGATGAGCTGTTTGCAACGGTAGAGCAAACTTTTATTCACCACATAAGAAACGTGAAATGAAATTGAAGAATTTACATATTGCCTTGCTCTTTGGTCTCCTTTTTTCTGCTTGTGAGAAGCCTACCGATTGGTATCCATACTACGAGTCGCAACACAAAAAACCATATGGAACAGCGGTATTTCAAGAGCAACTGGAGTACCAGTTTCCTGCCACCACAACCGAGGTCATCAAAAAACGAACAGAAGAACTCTTAGCCGAAGACGTTTATGAACTTAGCACGTACGTATACATCAATCCCTATTTCTATCCAGACTCCGTAGCGTATAGTCAGCTATTGAAATTTGCTGAAGATGACAATGCCCTATTCATATCTACGCAAAACGAAGATGCACAATGCCTGAGCCGCTATGGTATTACGATAGCCCAAAAACCAGCCAAGCAATTCAACTTTACGCTGACAAAACTAGAAATTCCGGACCAGAAGTATTCATTCAAGAATAGACTAACCACGGCAACTTACTTCAACAATATACCCAACTATGCCACGGTGCTTGGCACGGTGAGCATAGGCGACAGTATTTATCCAAACTACATAGCTATTCGCCTTGCAGGATACAACAACAAACTCTACTTACACGCTCAGCCCGACGTATATAGCAACTACCATATGCTCCGCGGAGATGATGGGTTGTATGCTCTCAATACCCTTTCTTACCTCAAGTATACCCAGTATTTTCTCTGGGATGGATACGGCACAAGACGCCGCTACACCACACCACCAAGCGATGGAGATACACAAGGACTCCTACGCTACATATTGGGAAGCAAGTCATTGACTTTTGCCCTACTTGCTTTGATCGCAATGGTCCTCTTGTTTTTTGGATTCAACTACAAACGCCTCACCCGAGCTATACCCGTACTTCGCCCACAGCAAAACAACAGTATGGCTTTTATGAAACTGGTGGCCAATCTATTTGTGAACGAAGAGAACCAAATAGCCATAGCCAAATACAGAGCCAATTTTGTGCTCGACCGTATCAAAGAAAAGTACTTCTTAGAAGCATCAAACTTGGACGAAAATTTTAGAAAAGCACTGGCTGTAAAAACACAAGTAGAAGAGCAAAAACTCATCATCTTCGTAGCACAGCTCAATAAAATACGATACAGTAACACCCTTGATAAAGCCGGATTTATCCGCTTTAGCGAAGCTATAGAAAACGGAATTTCACTTATAAAACTAAACCAATGAGTACAGAAGAAAACACATCAATGAACGAAAAAACAAGTACGCCACAAGAGGTATCTACTCCTATTCCGGGAGAAAGTGCTCCTACACCCAATCCTTCTTTTGAGACCAACTCCGAACTCAAAAAACTGCAAGACGGTGTAGCCGCTATCCGTTTTGAGCTCAATAAGGTAATCGTGGGTCAAAAAGAACTTATAGAAGCCCTTATCACAGGTATAGTAGCCGACGGAAATTGCCTTATAGAAGGAGTGCCAGGTATAGCAAAAACACTGAGTGCGAAGCTACTTGCCAAAACAATGAATGTAGATTTCTCGCGTATTCAGTTCACCCCAGACCTCATGCCTTCAGATATTTTGGGTACTTCTGTGTTCAATCCCAAGAATACCGAATTTGAATTCAAAGCAGGGCCTATATTCTCTAATATAGTGCTCATAGACGAGATAAACCGTGCTCCTGCCAAAACACAATCGGCCTTATTTGAGGCTATGGCAGAGAAACAAATAACCATAGATGGAAAGCAGTATACGATGGAGCAACCATTTATAATACTCGCTACGCAAAATCCGATAGAGCAAGAAGGCACCTACCGCTTGCCAGAGGCTCAACTGGATCGTTTTCTATTCAAGATAAACATAGACTACCCTACGATGGAAGAGGAAACACAAATACTGACCGCACATAACAGTAGACACGGTAAAGATGAAATGGCTGAAGTAAAAACCATTCTAAACGCCCAAGACATTGCAGAACTACAGCAAATAGCAAAGAATGTGACGGTAGAAAGTAGCATCATAAACTACATCGCCAAACTGGTAAATCAAACGAGAAACCACCCCATGCTCTACCTAGGAGCTTCGCCACGTGCATCTATAAGCATCCTCAATGCTGCCAAAGCCAAAGCAGCTACCAATGGCAGAGACTTTGTGATACCTGAGGACGTGAAAAGCATTGCTGCACTTGCTCTACGCCATAGAGTTGTAGTGTCTCCAGAAAAAGAGATGGAAGGCATATCGCCAGACATGATTGTACAAGAAATGATAGAAAGCACCGAGATACCACGATAAGCTAAATGGCGAAATTTTGGAATAGCATATTACTCAATGGCCTCTTTTTTATAGGGTTGGCCCTAGCCAGTGTTCTCTATACGCTAGGGCACTTTTACCCGCCATATACTGTGGCAGGCACCGCAGTGATTGCTATACTACTGCTTATCACCTTGCTCGATGTGTTTCTACTCTACAGAGGATCTCATATTACCGCTACGCGAAAAATAAACTCCGTACTGAGCAATGGCGATGAAAATGAAATAACCTTGGCCATAGACAATACCTATACTTTTCCTGTAAAAGCTCGTATATATGACGAATTACCGTATCAGCTCAATCTACGTGAGGAGAAAATATACACTACACTATCTCCGCTAAAACAACGTGAAATTTCTTATACCATAACACCAACCCTTCGTGGCGAGTACGATTTTGGAGATATCATACTCATAGCAATGTCGCCACTGCGAATGGTGAAACGCAAGTATATACTCCCAGCAGCACAGCAAATAGCCGTATACCCGTCGTACATTCATTTGAAGAAGTACAACCTACAAAACTTTAAGTACTACACCCGCGAGATGGGAGCCAAAAAGACGAGAAGAATTGGCCAGAGTGCCGAGTTTGAGCAAATAAAAGACTACGTAAAAGGAGACGACATACGCTACATCAACTGGAAAGCCAGTGCCAAACGTGGTGAGCTTATGGTAAATCAATATACCGAAGAGCGAGCTCAACAAGTCTACTGTGTCATAGATAGTGGTAGAGCCATGCAAATGCCATTTAATGGATTGTCGCTCCTCGACTACGCCATCAACAGCACCTTGGCTTTGAGCCACATTATCATCAAAAAACACGACCGTGCAGGCCTCTTACATTTTAACAAAAAAGTAGAACAAATACTCCCAGCAGATAAAGCAGTATCGCAACTACCCAAGATACTCAATATGCTATACAACCTCAAAACAGCCTTTTTTGAGAGCAATTTTGAAAAGCTGTATGCCGATGTCAAATTCAAAATAAATCACCGTAGTCTTATGGTATTGTTTACCAATTTTGAAGATGGCAACTCGCTCGACAGACAGTTGCCTTACCTCAAGGGAATAGCCAAAAACAATGTGTTGCTTGTTGTTTTTTTTAAGAATAGGGAAATAGAAAATGTAGTGAAAGAAAAAGTCACGCACCAGGAGGAGTATTACCACAAAGCCATAGCCGAAAAACTTAGTTTTCAGAAAAAACTAATGGTAAAAAAGCTCAATAAGAATGGTATACAAACACTGCTTACCGACCCAAAAAACCTCACCGCAGATACCATTAACAAATACCTCGAGATTAAAACGAGGGGATTGATCTAGACGCTCACGTTTTCTTCACGTATTCGGTAATTATAACAATGGTCTGCCCTTCTACCTTCCCTTCTATAAAGGTTTCGTTCGCTGGGTCTAGACGAATATTGCGTACAGCAGTTCCTCGCTTGGCAATCATACTACTGCCTTTTACATGCAAGTCTTTTATGAGCACTACAGAATCTCCTACAGCTAGTACTACTCCATTGCTATCTCTATGCACAACCCCACTTGTAGGAGCGTCTTCAAATCCCTCTTTGGCCCAAATAAGCGTCTCTTCATCCATGTACATCATATCCTGCAGGTCTGCCGGCCATCCTTCTCCTTTTAGGGCATTGAGCATACGCCAGGCTACTACTTTTACGGCATTGGCCTCTGCCCAAATACTATCATTGAGACATCGCCAGTGATTTACTTCTACCGTATCCAGATTGGTCAGTTGGTTATTGCATGTTTCACACGCCATCACACAGTGGTCTGCAGAACTCGTATCTTTAGGAGCTACTGCATAAACCGAAAGTCCTGTTTTGCCTCCACATAGCTCACAGCTATCGCTTCCTCTATCTCTTAAATCTTGTTCTACGCTCATTGGGTTTTATTAGATAGGCGAATATACTCTGATTCGTAATATACCTATCTTTGTATCTATGCTCAAGACCTACATCAAAGCCTTTGGATACGCATTTTCGGGTATTGCATGGTTTATACGGACAGAGCGAAATGCCAAGTTGCACCTGATGGCAGCTATAGTAGCATGTGCTATAGGAGTATACCTAGAGCTTGCAACTACCGAGTGGTTATGGATAGCGTCTGCTATCACGCTTGTCATCGTATCTGAGATGATAAACACTGCAATGGAAAAGCTGTGCAATAGAATCACCGCGGAGCAAGATTCCGAGATAGAAATCATCAAAGACATTGCAGCAGGATCTGTATTGATCACTTCTTTTTATGCCCTAATAATTGCCGCAATCATTTTCACACCAAAGTTGTTTTAATTGTATGGACGTTCAAGCACTATTTGATACAGGAGATTACAATGCAGTAATAAAGCAGCTCAAAAACTCTGAGCCTCGACCCATACTTGCATTTGCCTACCAAAAAAATAAGGAGTGGGAGAAAGCCATGGATATTTGGACCTTGCTCATTGCCAAATACCCCGATGCAGCAGAATACTATGTAGAACGCGGTGTTTGCAAATTCAATTTGCGTTTTAAATACGCCATACAAGATTTTGATCAGGCCATAGAAATGGAGCCTGACAATGCGTACTATTACAGCTGCAGAGCATATATACGCGACAAAACAGGCAATACAGAAGGCAGTGTAGACGACTATACCAAAGCACTGGAGTTAGACCCAGAAGATGCCATTATTCTCAATAACCTTGGTCTTGCCGAACAAAAACTAGGTTTTACAGCCAAAGCAAGAGAACGTTTCAAGTACAGCGACGACCTACTGGGCGTAAAAACCATAGACTCCCGCGAGCCTGAAGAGTACAAAAAACTAACACCGACACCACCGCAAAAAACAACACTTTGGCGAGAGTTTAAAAAAATGCTTACCAAAGACGGTTTCAAGGTTTTTTGGAAAGAACTAAAAGGGTAATTACCCCTAAAAATCAATCAATAAGGCTCTTCCGTTTTTGCCCTAGTCTATACCCTAATTCAGTATATTGTCATCAAATCAAATTATGATAACTACAAGAGGCTCATTATGTTTGTCCAGATTTAAAAAAATACACTGATGACCAAAACAACAAACATCCTATTCCTTGCTCTTATTTGTACCTTAGCATTCTCCTGTAAAGACGACGAAATAGTAGAACAACCGCAACAAGGGTCCAATGATCTAGAAGGATATACACTACAATGGTCAGACGAGTTTGACCAATCCAACATAAACTTAGACAACTGGGTATACGAAACTGGGGATGGCACAGACTACGGCTTGCCTGCTGGGTGGGGAAATAGCGAGCTACAGTTGTATACCAGGCAAGAAGAGAATGCTGGTATAGAAACTACCGGGGATGGATCTTCGCTATACATTAGAGCTACAGAAGATGGTGCTGGCGGATATACTTCTGCAAAGCTCACCACCAATACACTCTTTAGCATGCGTTTTGGGCGAGTAGAGGTAAGAGCAAAAATGCCATCTGGCAAAGGATTATGGCCTGCTATATGGATGATTGGAGACAACAGAAGCGAGGTAGACTGGCCAGGTTGTGGAGAGATAGACATCGTAGAAGTTTTGGGCAAGGAACCAAACAAAATGTACAGCACACTACACTATACCAACAGTGAAAACAAGCACGGTGAGTTGCAAGGTACGCATATACTCACTACGGGTTCATTTGCAGACGCATACCATATATACTCACTCAACTGGACACCCGAATATTTGGCTTTTAGCCTAGATGGTGTAGAATTTCAACGGATGCCAATAGCAGCAGACATGAAAGAGTTTCTACGCAGCTTTTCCATTGCACTAAACGTTGCTGTGGGTGGAAATTGGCCAGGCTATCCAGATGAGAATACCACTTTTCCTCAAGCGATGTATGTAGACTATGTGCGGGTATATACCAAAGACGGTTTTGCCGCACCCGATGCTCCTGCTCTAGACCTAGAAGAAGAATCGCTTGGACAAATAATAGACCCAACCATAGCGGCAAATGGAATTAAAGAAGGATTTGATGACTTGGGAGCCGCCGAGGTAATCGTATACGGAGCAGGTGGAGAACCGACTATTGCAACGTCTGATGATGCTATAGATGGCGACAAAAGCCTTGTCTTTGATTTTCCGGGTGGCAACTGGGGAGGAGGATACTTAAACCTAGAAGCTACAACAGATTTGAGCAGCTATACACACCTGTATTTCTCGCTTAAACCAAGTACACCTTTAGCCGATGCCGAGATAAAACTGGAAAGCCCTTCTACCAATGCCACAGTCTTTCTAACCAACTATACCGCTACCGATGTCGGGCAAGGATTTATGGAGTACCGTATTCCACTTGTTGATTTTACGGAATTAGACGTCTCACAAATTTCTATTCCTTTTGCCATGTGGAACCCGAAAGATGCAGACGACAATTTTGCGGTTTCTACCGTACTTATTGATAATCTACATTTTGGCAAGTAGTAGGTAATCAAAATAGTAGACTTCATGGGTAAAAAAAGTACCTGGAGCGAACAATAAAATCATCCTATACCTTTACGATGACGGATCCGATGAGAAACAAATAATCGTAGAACAGCAGAACATTGTTGGGGTTAGTGTGTCGTTTTATGGCATATCCACACGTCCTATATACTCACTATGACTTTTCGCACATCTATAGATCTCCGTCTCACTCGCTGCACAAACAATTCACGAGCATTTGGCAACGCTATATTTTTGTCAACTCAACGTCACATTTCTAACGTTTAACCCCAAAACTGGGTAAAACACTTGTAACTATTCCCATTACCCGTTAATCTTGAAATTCGCATCAGTGAGAACCCTGTTTTTAAGATGACTTTTTTTCGTTTTAATAAAGCAGGAATATTGGTTCACATAGAGCAAAGAGAAAAGCATGGATCTGATGAAGTATATCAACAAGCTTGTGAAAATCCTGGTCACGAAACTTGCCCAAAGATTGGAATCGTAACAGTAGGTGGCAGTCTTGCTTTTGATGCTGACAATTTTGTATTCAATATTGAGCAGGCAATATTATCGGGTGTTACTTCTGATAATGGAGTTATTCAAGATTCTAATAACCCAGTAGTTGCTCATTACAACTGGATTGGCCTTGTAAATTCTGAAGGTTTCATTGAGTATGATATAATCATAAATGATGAGATATAGTCTCGTTTTATTAGTAGTCTTGCCCCTTTCAATACTGGGGCAAGGCTTTATTTTAGTTGATTCATTTTCCGTAACGCATGTGGATTTATTAGATATTATAAATATTGATAGTTACTATGACCAAAAACATAATGGATTTGTTTATACGACAACTGATTCGGTTGTTTTAGTTCGAACAACACAAGAGGGTATAATTACGAATAGAATTTTAACTCCTAGCAGTCCTAATGGTTTTGAAATTAGCAGCCTACAATCATTTAATGATTATGTAACGGAATATAAATATACTGACGAATTTATATTATATGACCTGAACTCTGGAAGTGCTAAAGAAATCAAAAAGTTTAAACCGAAACGACACAAAAGTATTGAATATTCGTTTCAAGATAATAACTATCTATACTTAATATCATACTACAATCGACTATTAGAAGACAAGTCAAAGTCACACGATCTAGTGTACTTTTACAAGCTATCAAAAAAGAGTTTAAGACTTGTTAAATCCGAAAGTTTCAATATTGACAAAGAGATTATTCTCGCACCTTTTAATCACCAGTTAATAAGCTTCAACCAAGATTACTTTTTAATTGCTGACAGAATCGGCCATAAACTACTAAAAGTTAGAATTGTTATGACACAAGTAATCCTCTTGCAATACCAATATAAACCGCCTAAACTTGTAGTTTAATGATAATCAAATAAATTTAGCATGAAACAACTATATATAGTAATTTGCCTCTATGTAATGATAGCCCTGCGTATCGATGCAACAGCACAAAACACCATTTCTATACAGGCACCTGATCTCACTGTTCTACTCGGGAGCAGTAACGATACCACCATTGCTATAAATAACGTGAGCATTCAAATATCGGATAGGCTCTGGACCAGTTTGGACTCTAGCGATTTCTATTTTGGAGGTTCTTTGTTATTTGATCTGCGTGCTATTAGCTCAATAGACAGCATAAATTTAGATTATTTCCACACGTGTACTGGCTGTTTTACAATCACTTTTTACGATGCCAATGGAGACTCCATTGTATATGACAATCCGCCCGAGGATAGTACGTACACCTACAATGCTTCTGTCCCTTTATCTTTTCTGAAAATATGGGGGCTTGAGTCTGGCTTTAGAACATTGGACATCTATAGCCAAACACTCAATACAACCGATCTCGCGTTGAAATGTGGCCTCGCTATTTACCCGAATCCCTTTTCGCAGCAGATTACCATAGACAATAACTTTGTATCCATAGAGAAACAGTCGCATAAAATGCGTGTATACGACCTATATGGCAAAGTCGTATACGACACCTACTTAGCGGCGAATACACTAAAACAATACGACCTATCCTTCCTTGCAGACGGCATGTATGTAATGACCATCGCTACTCCAGATGAGCTATATTCCACGAAAATGATAAAGCAGTAGATCCGATCCTAGCCAAACTACGTTAGGCAGTATTGCTCTTGGGATCAATACAAACTAGATCAAGAGCACATTCATCCAGCGACACCATCGTTCTAATTCCCAACTCACTTTTTGGCTATTCCAATTATTTGGCCTATACTGTAGTCAACGATTTGGATAACAATATTATCATACCGAAGAATAAAAAAGGCCGTGGAGCTTTGCTCAACACTCCAAACCCCTTCCAAACTACTGTGGTAGAAGACTTTTGGGATGGGTCTTATTTTGATGAAGATTTCTTTGGCAGTGACAATACCACTCAATTCTCTGAGGTACATCCCAAGACCATACTCAACAAAGTAGATAGTCCCGATGTACCCGGCGGATGGAGCATGAACCCCTACCAAGGATGCGAGCACGGATGTACTTACTGCTATGCTCGTATCACACACGAATACTGGGGCTATAGTGCCGGTACCGATTTTGAGAAAAACATACTCATAAAGAAAAATGCACCTGCACTACTCAAGAAGAAGTTAAAGAGTCGTAGTTGGAATGGCGAGACGATCGTACTTAGCGGTAATACAGACTGTTACCAACCCGCAGAAAAAACATACGGTATCACCCGAAAGCTGTTGCAGATCTGTTTGGACCACAACCAGTCCGTAAGCATCATCACAAAGAATGCACTGGTATGCCGCGACATTGATATCTTAGAGCAGCTTGCTGTCAAAAACCTTGTACATGTACACATATCCATCACTACGCTAGACGAAGAGCTTCGTAGGGCTATGGAGCCACGCACTTCTTCGGCAGGCAACAGACTCAAAACCATACAAAAACTAAGCGAGCACAACATACCCACCCACGTAATGCTTGCTCCTATAATCCCTGGACTAAATAGCGATGAAATATTTGGAATCTGCAAGGCGGTAAGCCAAGCGGGAGCTATCTCTTTGGGGCATTCCATGGTGAGACTCAATGGTGTTATTGCACTCCTTTTTGAAGACTGGATACAGGCCACTTTCCCGCTAAAAGCATCCAGAGTAATGCACCTCATTGCAGAAGCACAAGGTGGCAAACTAAGTAACAGTAAGTTTGGAGAGCGAATGACTGGTGTAGGTGTCTTAGCTGAATCTATAAACCAACAAGTGCGACTTGCCAAACGAAAATATAATCTCACGGCAAAACCCAATCCGCTCAAAACACCCATGTACAAGAAGGATACCAGTGCCCAACTGTATTTATTTTAAAAATACTAGTTGCTCGTTTATCTTTGTACAATGGAGCCTAAAGTTTGCCTTCAATGCCAAAAACCCATACACGGTCGTGCAGATAAGAAATTTTGCGATCATCAATGCCGCAACGAGCACAACAATACCCAAAACGGAGTATCCAATAACTACATCCGTAAGGTAAACCGCACGATAAAAAAGAATCGTAGTATCTTAGAGGAACTCTGCCCTACAGACAAGTCTGTAAAGGTAAGAAAAACAGAGTTGAGCCGTTTGGGCTTTAGTTTTGCGTATTTCACCAATACCTATACCACAAAAGCAGAAAAAACCTATTATTTCTGCTACGAGTACGGCTACCTAGACCTAGGAAACGATTACTTTGCATTAGTGTTCGACAACAAAGCCATAACCGCAGATAAATGAAAGACATACTCGATTACGCAATTTGGCAATTTGGGAAAAGTGATCCCATTACATTGGGCAGTTTGCTCTCCATTACCTTATCTGGTTTTTTCATCTGGTTCGTATACCGATGGACCAAAAAACTAGCCCGCAAAGCAGTAACAGCAGGTAGATTAGACACCGGCAGGGAGTTTGCTATCATCCGCATTTTAAAATACATATTCATCATTGTATTTGTTGTACTTGCACTCATTGCTCTTAAAGTCAACTGGACCGGGTTTTTAGCTCTAGCTCCACTGCTTATTGGTATAGGTCTTGGTCTACAGCAAGTAGCAAATGATATCGTTTCTGGTGTAATTCTGCTGGTAGAGCCCTCTATACGGGTACACGACGTGGTAGAAGTGGATGACACCGTAGCTCTCGTAAAAGAAATAGGTCTACGCACCTCCAAAGTAGAAACCAGGGATGGTATAGCCATGATTATCCCAAATCACAAACTCGTAAGTGAGAAGCTTATCAATTGGAGTTCCAACGATACCATTACACGTTTTAGCATAAAAGTAGGTGTAGCCTATGGGTCAGACGTCAAGCTGGTAGAAAAGCTTCTTTCTGAAACTGCTTGGAAGCATAGCAAGGTAATCACCAACCCAGCACCACTCATTCTTTTCAAAGACTTTGGCGAGTCTAGTCTAGACTTCGAATTGATCTTTTGGACCAATCAATTGTTTATTATTGAACAAGTGAAAAGTGATCTCCGCTTTATGATTGATGAGGCCTTTAGAGCAAACAACATTGAGATTCCATTTCCTCAGCGAGACTTGCATGTTAAAAACATGCCCCTAAAATAGGCGTATCACTACTCCACGATCAATTTTTGGACTACTTGCCTAAGTTGAGCGTAATACCTACTGTAAAAAGACGGTTGTACCACCCTGCTCTTCCAAATACGGTAGGACTATTCACCACAATAGGATAATCGCGGATACTCACAAGCGAATAGGAATGGCGTAAGTCTATGCCTACTTTTTCGGTAAGGTGATACGTGGCTCCTATCACAAAGCCAACTTCTACTGGCTGCAACGCTTCCTCCTCCGAAGTGATTCCATTGTCATTTCGTTCATTAAAAACGTTTACACCTAAGCTAAGTCCGCCATAGGGCGTCACCTTGTTGTACTTGGTATATTTTGCCAGAATAGGCACTTCCACATAATGGTAACTCAACTTTAAAGTTGGCTGTGGTATTTCTGGATCGATTACTTTTTTAGCCCCTTTCATACTAAAACGTATCTCAAAAGCAGCTTCCCAATCGTCGTTAATTTCTCTATTAATCTGAATCCCGAAATTGGCTCCCAGTTTATTATATCCACCGAGTTGATCCCCATCTACTTGGCTAAAATTTGCACTCGCAAGTAAAGTTGCTCCAAAGTCCTGAGCATTGGATAGAAGACTAACTAAACAAAAAATAATTGTGACTAAACGCATACCGTCAAAAATAAACAATATCGCGTGCTAATACCGACAACCAAAGACTTCTTTTGAGTTTAGGAATATTCAAAAACCCTGCACACACGAACCTATGTACTCTACCATAGTAGGTGTGCATATTTCTTCAATTGACAAATACTATTCACTTGCACCATAGGTCTTAGGACTTCTACATGCAGTAGAAAAATAAACCTAACGTTGGCAATTACTTTGGGCTAAAACAACCTCAATTCAAAAAAAAATCAATAAACTTGCTTTAATAATAGATCGTTATGGCCCGAAAAAACAAAGACATTGCAGGTTTCCAAATACTTAACATACTTGCCGAGGTAGATGGCGAGTTTGATGCTAGCGAAGGAAAGGTAATCGTAGACTATGTAGCTCATCACTTTCCGTTAGGAGGAAATCTGGAATCTGCTACAGAGGAAATAAGCACCACAACTATGGATGACTATCCTATTCTGCTGCAAAAATGTGCCGAAGATTTCTATGCAGATTCAACAGAAAAAGAGCGTCTAGAATTGATGGACTTTGCCTTAAAACTGGTAAAAGCAGACGATAAAATAGCAGAGGAAGAAGACATGCTTGTTAATAAGCTTTATCAGTACTGGGACATCCACTCAGAATAACTTCTTTACTACCCTATAAAAACAGCACAAAAAAGCCCGAGTATCAGATGATACTCGGGCTTTTTTGTGGATACTGCCCTGGAGGGCAGTATTTACAATTTTATTATAAATCAAATTTAATACCTTGTGCTAGCGGTAAACCCTTACCATAGTTTATTGTATTGGTTTGTCTACGCATATACACTTTCCAGGCATCAGAACCACTTTCGCGGCCGCCACCTGTTTCTTTTTCTCCACCAAAGGCTCCGCCTATCTCAGCACCACTTGTACCTATATTCACATTTGCTATACCGCAATCGCTACCCGCAGCACTTAGGAATCTTTCTGCTTCTTGCAGACTATCTGTAAATATAGCAGAACTCAATCCTTGCTTTACATCGTTTTGCATGATGATAGCCTCATCTATCGTCTTGAAGGGTATCAAGTACACGATAGGAGCAAATGTCTCTTCTTGCACTATCTCAAAATGGTTGCAAGCCTCAGCTATACATGGCCTCACGTAGCATCCACTCTCATAGCCTTTTCCCGTTAGTACTTCGCCACCTGTTAGTACTCGACCACCTTGATCTTCTACCGCTTTCACTGCGTTTTCAAATGAGGCTACCGCAGCTTTATCTATCAGTGGACCTACATGGTTATTCTCGTCCAATGGATCACCTATTCTAAGTTGTCCGTAGGCATTCACCATTTTTTTCTTAAAGTCCTCAAATACCGATTCTTGAATAAGTACTCTACGCGTACTAGTGCATCGCTGCCCAGCAGTACCTACCGCACCAAAGACAGCAGCTACAAGAGCATTTTCAAAATTGGCCTTCTCACTAATAATCATAGCGTTGTTTCCGCCAAGCTCAAGCAAAGATGTTCCTAAACGTGCACCCACTACTTGACTTACTCTACGTCCCATTCTTGTACTACCCGTAGCACTGATAAGTGGTACACGCTTGTCTTTGGCCATTGCCTCTCCTATTTTGTAATCCCCTATCACGAGGTTAAACAATCCTTCTGGAAGATCATTTTCGATAATTACTTCCTGTAGTAGGTTGTGACAAGCCACTGCGGTAAGCGGTGTTTTTTCACTTGGTTTCCAGATGGTAACATCGCCACATACAGTAGCTATCATGCTATTCCATGCCCATACCGCTACCGGAAAGTTGAAGGCAGATATTACACCTACTAAACCTACAGGATGCCATTGCTCGTACATTCTGTGCTCTGGTCGCTCACTGTGCATCGTAAGTCCGTATAGCTGACGGCTAAGTCCGACAGCAAAATCACATATATCAATCATCTCCTGCACCTCGCCCAATCCTTCTTGGTAACTTTTGCCCATCTCTAGACTTACCAGCTTGCCAAGGTCATTTTTGCGTTGTCTTAGTTTTATACCGTACTGACGTACGATATCTCCACGCAGTGGAGCAGGTACTGTTTTCCAATGTGCAGCTGCTTCTTGTGCTTTTTTCACTACGTGCTCATACTCGCTATCGCTCGCATATATCGCCTCACCCAGCTTTTCGCCGGTTACTGGAGTGAATACTTCTACCGTCTCTGTACCTAGAGAAGTGACCCACTCCCTACCCGTACATATACTTTCATTTTTAGCCTTTACTCCTAAGGCTGTCAATAGTTCTTGTGTTGTTTTTGCCATCTTAAAATCGTTGGATTGCGAAGGTAGGTATTTCGTTTTCTTATTTTCTATTCACAGGTTCTAAATTAGATTTGTGAGATGAAAACGATAACCCTGCTTCTTTTCATTTATTTGTCATTTACCCCAGATACCTTTGGTCAAAAATTAAAGAAACTCACTGTCAAGAAGAAAATAGATGATATATATTCAAAAGAGGTGTATTCTGTAATCAAGCACGGAAAACATAAAAATGAGAGACATGGGGATTACACCTATTCGAAATTTGTCAAAGAAGTAACAGGAACCTACTTTTTAGGCACTAAAGATGGTGAGTGGAGATATGATCAAAGTCCTGATAAGTATTCCGAATATTATACCAAAGGACATCTAGACAGTACGAAAGGAGTTGTAGAAGGAATGCAACTACTAGTGCATTTTGATAAACTGGGAGACACTTCTTACTTTGAAAAAAGTAAAAGTAGCATCCCTTATGCAAGTCACTTTCGCAGGAAGTCGTTTAATGATACTGCAAACTTTGCACAAAACGGAATCACCTCTAAAAAGATAGGCGACACAACGACTTATTACTACTCACCAAAAAATATTCTTATTGGCAGATCAATAAATGGAAAACAAACTGGGAAGTGGATATGGAATACAAATACTGTAACAGCAGTAACTTCATATAAAGAGGGAGTTCCAGTTGGCACGCACACTTCTTTTTACCCAAGTGGTCAAGTTATGGCTATTAAATCATTTGATTCTTTTGGTGAAAAAGATGGTCCGCATGTTGTCTTTTATGAGAATGGTGATACTGCATCCTATCAAGAGTTTGTGAATGGAGGTGAAGAAGAACCAAATGAATCCTACTATCCCAACAGAGGACAACAAGCTCGTTATTATGACCGGTCCCAAAAAGCAGAATTTATAGATGGTGAAAAGCAACTCCAGTTATTTATAGACAATCACATAGAATATCCAGCCGAGGCACTTAAAGCACAGAAACAAGGAGTAGTACAAGTAGTATTTGTCGTAAATCCTATTGGAGAGATTGAAAATTTAGAAACTCTAGGTAACCCAGATGGATATTTATTGCTTGAGGCAATGAGAGTCGTCAAATCTACATCCCTACTCTGGCAACCGGCAATACAAGATGGTTTCCCAGTAGATATGAGAATGAGAATACCTATTAACTTTAAGGTATACTAATCTCATCTTCAACTTTTTACTCCTTACTTCTTCACTAGTCACTGCAAATCAATAGATTTGCATACAATGAACCGAGACAACACCAAAGGTTAAATTATCTTGTTGTCGTACAACATTTGGCCATTAAAAAAATAGAAAAACACGCAAATGAAATACCCAAGACTGAATAAGCAGATTTTTATAGAAAACAGAAAGCGTTTTGTGGCCAAAATGGAGCCGAACAGCATCGCTATTTTCCATAGCAACTACCAGTACAGTTGGAATGGAGATGCCGTTTTCAAATTCAAACAAAATTCAGATATCTTTTGGGCCAGCGGTATAGACCAAGAAGATAGTGTACTCGTACTTTTCCCAGATTGCCCTATTCCTGCGTACAGAGAATGTCTTTTCTTGGTAGAAACCAATGAAAAAATTGCCGTATGGGACGGATACAAATACACCAAAGAAGATGCTACTGCTACCAGCGGTGTAGCTTCCGTTTTTTGGAACAATGACTACATGCAGCAGCTTCGCCAAGTCATCAATATGGCAGACAATGTTTATTTGCCGCTGAACGAAAACGATAGATTTAGCCCGAAATCACCTACCAAAGCCATAGACTTTGCTAAAGAAATGATGGGTCTATACCCCATGCACAACTACAAGCGTGCTGGCAAAATACTAAACAAACTTCGTGGCACTAAAACAGAACTAGAGTTAGAAGTAATGCGTGAAGCAGTGCAAATATCTAAAAAAGGGTTGCTACGCATACTAGAAACGACCAAGCCAGGCATGGGCGAGTACGAATTAGAAGCCAATCTTGTACACACATTCTTAAGCAATAGAGCTAGCGGATTCAGTTTTGAACCCATAGTGGCTGCCGGTAAAAATGCATGTACGCTCCACTATATAGAGAATAAAGACGAAGTAAAAGACGGAGACCTTATCTTGGTAGACTGCGGTGTAGACTACGCCAACTATGCCAGTGATATGACCAGATGCCTCCCCGCTAATGGTACGTTCTCTCCCCGTCAGAAGGATGTATACAACGCAACACTGAGAGTAATGAAAGCTGCTCGTGCTAAGTTAGTACCGGGTACTATGCTAATGGAATACCAAAAAGAAGTAGAACTCCTCATGCAAGTAGAACTCATAGGATTGGGACTGCTTACAGATGAAGACATCAAAAATCAAGACCCCACTTGGCCTGCTCTTAAGAAATACTTTATGCATGGCACCAGTCATTTTCTGGGGATAGACGTACACGATAGCGGCATGCGATACGAACCCATGCAAGCTGGAATGGTATTTAGCTGTGAGCCAGGAATATACATCGCCGAAGAAGGCATTGGTGTACGTATAGAAAACCAAATACTCATCACCGAAAATGGTCCTGTGGATATGATGGACGAGGCAGGAATGCCCATAGAGGTGGAAGATATTGAGGCATTGATGGCGAAATCAAAATAATATTTCATCCCTAGGGGATTTTTTGTTTATCGGGCACCTGCGGTGTACCATATACATCTTACCAATCCCCTAACGTCCCCGAATACGTCCAATGCTCCGAGGTACGTTTATATGTTAAACCCATTAATGGAATGCCAATCATAAGCATGGGTAAGCCGGCTTTATAATTATTGCTTGGCGTTTCCCACCCGTGTCTGAGATTATCACTCAGTCCAAAGAGTGAGATATTCATCCCAGCAGATACCATTGCACTGGCTATTTGAAAAATTCGTTGGTTTCTTCTCCCAAATTTTCGAATGCTGGTAAGCGGCACTATCTTATGCTTAACCCTAATTAACGTCTCACTGAGCACTTCAAGATGACCTTTTATTTTCTCTCCATTGAACGTTGTCACTACCACATATTCTCCCTGTGCTACAGCTACTTCCTTATGCTTGTCTCTATGTTTTATAATGACATACTTATTGACTTGTGATTGACTGGTTAGGGTACAAAACAGCAAGACGAATGCTCCGATAATTTTCATATACCATATACGTTATACATTCCATTTGGTTACAGCGTTCTCGTCTATTCTCAACTTCTATAGTACCCAATTTCGCTATACTCTCATATCAATCTAAAGGCTTAAACACATCGTTTGATAGTCATAATCGATCCGCGGACTCACTACCCTATTAAAATTTAGAAAACTGATACATACACCCAGAACATGAAGATCTACTCAAAAACATTTATCCTTTATAACGGATTTTTCTCATTCAAAGACACAGAGTCCCCCACGGCATAATCCAAGAGACCAGTAATTGGCAAAACACCTAACCCAAAAAGGGTACAGTCATCTGACAATTTTTTTTGAATGTTGTACAAGAGGAATAAAAAGATTGCTTCCTATCTCGAATAGCAGAAAAAAAAGAAGAATTGGAAGTGCAATTCTGTTATTATGAAAGAATAAACCCTAAATACCTGACTATTTCTGGAGATGAACTCGCCAAAATGACCGAGGTTAAGAATATTTTAGAAAATGAATAGTATCGAATGGTATTATTTGTGAAAAACATTACTTTTGCAAGCCTTTAAGAAAAATACGCTTTAGAGCATAAAATATATTACGATGAGTAAAAGAACATTCCAACCAAGTAGAAGAAAGAGAAGAAACAAGCACGGTTTCAGAGAGAGAATGGCTACCCGTAACGGTAGAAAAGTACTAGCCGCTCGTCGTAGAAAAGGACGTAAGAAACTTTCTGTTTCTGACGAGCCACGTCACAAGCACTAATCTGCGTTCCTCTTCGAGAGGAATGCAAGCTCCATTTTATGGGGAATGTACACACACTTCACAAGCTAGAGAAACTTTCTCACAAAGTTACTATAGATGCTATTTTTCAGAAAAAAGGAAAGAGCATTTTCAAAACGCCTATACTTTTAGCTTACTACAAAACGGACTTGCGTACCTCCTATCCGTGTCAGTTATTTGTATCTGTTGGTAAACGCAAGTTTAAGCACGCCGTAGACCGCAACCGTATTAAAAGGCAACTTACCGACATATACCGCTTGCAAAAGCATAGGATGTATGAGGCTATACCACAAGGAACCAAGTACGCCATTGGCATTCTCTTCTTGGGTAAGAAAATGTCTGCTCATTCTGAGTTAGAAAAACATTTAATCGCTGCAATAGATGAGCTTATTGAAAGGATTAAATAATATTGGTGTTCTTCTTTTGATGATTCCTATACGGATCTATCAGAAATTTATATCGCCTTTTTTACCTGCTACTTGCAGATACACCCCTACTTGCAGTGCTTATGCTGTAGAAGCTTTACAAAAACATGGTAGTGTCAAAGGATTCTATCTGGCCGCTCGCCGTATACTCAGCTGCCACCCATGGGGCAAGAGGCATGGTCATGACCCCGTACCTTAAGCTATATATCTCCCGACTTTTCGGTATATGTATACTCCCTATTCACTTTGACCCCATAACACACAAGAACTCCCCTACTCTTTCGTTACTTTTGTAAGCAAGCACATATTATTTTGAAAAAGTACATCTACTTATTACTTATCGGGGTTTTTGGCCTATTTGCATTCAAAGCAGAAGACTACTTCGAAATATCTAAAAACCTGGACATTTTTGCTGAAGTATACAAAGAGGTAAACACCACCTATGTAGACGAAGTAAAACCAGGGGAGTTAATACGAGCAGCTATTGATGGCATGCTCAAGTCACTTGACCCTTACACCAACTTCTATAGTGAAGCTCAGGCAGAAGACTACCGCTATCAAGTGACAGGCACCTATGCTGGAATTGGCTCTACCATTCGCACGATAGACGACTATGTATACATCGAATCTCCCGTAGAGGGCTTTCCGGCTCATAAAGCGGGTCTCCTGCCCGGCGATAAAATACTTGCCGTAGACGGAGAAGATATGAAAGGCAAAAAGAGTAGCGAGGTTACAGAATACCTGAAAGGCAAAGCAGGAACTTCTTTTGAGCTTACCCTAGAAAGAATGGGCGAAGGAAAACTCACAAAATCCATAACGCGTGAAAAAATAAAGATTAAAAATGTACCCTACCAAGGAATAATTGAAGACGAAATCGGCTACATAAAGCTTACAGGTTTTACGCCAAATGCCGGCAAAGAAGTACGCGATGCCGTAATCGATCTAAAGGGTAAAGGAGCCAAAAAATTGGTACTTGACCTAAGAAATAACGGCGGAGGTCTACTCCACGAAGCAATCAATATTGTCAATGTATTCGTGCCTAGAGGAGAGACTATAGTGATTACTCGAGGAAAATTTGAAGAAGATAACCGCTCGTACAAGACACTTAATAGTCCTGTAGATATAGAGATCCCCCTAGTCATACTTATTAATGGCAACTCTGCCTCGGCAAGTGAAATAGTAAGTGGTGCTCTCCAAGACTTGGACAGAGCAGTATTGGTAGGTCGTAACTCGTTTGGCAAAGGATTGGTACAAACTACCAAAAGATTAACCTACAACACGAGTATGAAAATAACGACTGCCAAGTACTACATACCCAGCGGAAGACTTATACAGCGATTAGACTACGGCAACAAGGTGAACGGACGTGCTATCGCAGTGGCAGACAGTACCAAGAGAGCATTTAAAACACGTAATGGCCGTGCAGTTACAGATGGAGAGGGGATACAACCTGATATTAAAATTGATGTTGCGAAATACTCTGAAGTAGCTCAAGCTCTTTTAAGGAACAACCATGTTTTTCAATTTGCGAATGAGTACAGGAGCAAGAATGACGAAACTGTTGAACCAATGCAATTTGATATTACCGAATCGGTATATGATGCTTTTAAAACCTACCTCACCGATAAAAAATACGCGTACACCACCCGTACAGAAAAGGATATAGAAGACTTAGAAAAACAAGCCAAAAAGGACAATTATTTTGATCTGCTAAGTGCAGAAATCGAAAGATTGAATACGGCAATGGCCAGCACCAAAAAGAATGATTTAGTGAACCACAAGGAAGAACTCAAGGAAATATTGGAATATGAAATCATCAAGCGGTACTACTTTGAAAGAGGTAGGGTAGAAATCTCTTTTGACAATGATCCAGACTGGGCAAGAGTAAAAGAACTTCTTAGTGATAATGCCAAGTATAACACCCTCATAGGCAAATAACCCATTGGATTACACACTTCTATTTACGCTCTTTTTCTTTGGGATATTAGGCGGTTTTCTAAGTGGCTTGCTGGGCATAGGTGGAGGTATCATATTTGTACCCGTACTAGCTACAGTGCTCACCAAGCTAGGGTTCCACGATCCTGAACTATCCAAATATATACTTGCCAACTCATTTGCAGCAACTTTTTTTGCAGGAGCTATTAGTACATTCAAACAATACAGACTCAATCAATTTTATCCGAAAGAGATACTACTGACATCGGCCTTGGCCATCCCAGCGAGCTTATTCATAACGCATTCCATAGCAAATGGAACCTGGTACAACGAAAGGAGTTTTACCCTCTTTTTTGTAATTCTATTGGTCATCACCTTAATTCGCTTCTTGTGGTCAAAACCAAGGTTAAACAGTACTGAACCCACGCCCGCATCGTGGAAATATCCTATAACAGGAATTATCACCGGTTTTGTTTCTGGGCTATCTGGATTGGGTGGAGGAGTCATCATGATTCCATTATTTACTCAGCTGCTCAAAATAAACATAAAAAAAGCCGCTGCCATTAGCATAGGAATAATCCCAATGATCATGATTCCGATGCTTGCACTCTATGGAAGCTATAATGCTCCAGCCTCTGGTTTTCAATGGCAAATAGGCTATTTGCTGCCTACCTTATTTTTTCCGTTGGTAGCAGGACTTTTATTTGCAGCACCTCTTGGTGTATCTACTGGCCAAAAAGCGTCAAGTAAGTATCTACGAATTATATTTGCTGTTCTTATTTTCATTATTATCATAAAGACCATTACCAGTATCCTTTGATATGTTTCTAAAAAAAATAACCATTGTTTTAATTACCCTTTTACTGTGTATAGCCTCTTTTGGTCAAAAGCCTAGATTTAAAGATAAGCGGGTAGCAGCGAGAGTAAAAGCTCACATAGAATACTTATCAAGCAGTGATTTAGAAGGAAGGTATACAGCTACCAATGGAGAAAAAATGTCTGCCGAGTACATCGCAGGCCAATTTGAAAAAATGGAACTCGTACCCAAAGGAGATATTGGATACCTGCAATACATTGGAGTGCCCAATATGCGTATGGCACAACCCAAAAGCTCCCTCAAAATAGGCGACGAGGCTCTTACCCTATTCACTGATTTTTACCCAATTAACATTTCAGCCAACAACGGAAGATATACCGGTGAAGCAGTAAATGTGAACTATGGTATAGAAGACCCTGGACTGAAAAACCTAGATTATTCAGAAAAGGATGTTAAAGGGAAAGCAGTAATTATAAACTTAGATATCCCTGGCGGTTCCACCCAACACAATCGCTTTGTAGCTTGGGAAGATGCTGAAATGAGAGCACAATATGCCATTTCTCTGGGGGCTAGAGCCGTACTTTGTTATACGACAAATAAAGAACTAAAACCCAGTGGCAAATTAGAAAAAACACTAGAACATATTGGCAAACCCGTACTTTTTGTCAATCGTGATTTGAGCAAAATCACGACGGAGCAAATAGACCTGAACCTCGATGTAATGCTCCTAACTCTTCAAGCACATAACATCATAGGCCAAATTGACAATGGATCTGACCATACGGTACTAATTACAGCACATCACGACCATCTAGGAAGTGGCAACAATAGCCAGACTCTACCACAGTATAAAAACCAGATACACAATGGGGCAGACAACAATGCCAGTGGCATTGCAGCTCTACTAGAGCTAGCAAGAGAAATCACCTCTAAACCAAAAAAGTACAGCAACTATAACTACATGTTTGTAGCTTTCACAGGCTCAGAATTAGATCAACTTGGTTCCCGATTTTTTGTAAAAAGTAAGCCCTTTGGAACAATAGAAACAAACTATGTTCTCAACCTAGACATGGTTGGTCACTTAGACTCTACACACAAGGAATTGTTCTTAAACGGAATAGCAACATCCACTACGATGAAATCCATCCTATCTTCTCTGAAAATTTCAAAGCGTAAAATCATCAACGTAAACATGAATGGACACGATATAGGTCGTTCTGATATGGAATCATTTCGCAAATTCGGTATGCCAGCTGTACTGATTTCTACAGGAAAACAGAAATACTCCAACACCCCAGATGACGATTCAAGCATTATCAACTATGGGGGAGAAGCCTATATTATTCGCTATCTTTCTAAGATGATTCGCACATTAGATAAGAATCCAATACTAAGGATTACTGATAAGGCTCAACAGGTCCTTAACTCAGAATCTGATATGCCATAGCTGCGTCAACAAAAAACGAAACAAAAACAAGCATACTAAAGTTCTAATACATAGACATGCAACTTACAGAATACATAAAACCTGGCAAAACACTCTTTTCTTTTGAAGTCTTGCCACCACTCAAGGGCAAGAGTATAGATTCTTTATACAAAGCAATTGATCCTTTAATGGAATTTAAGCCCGCATTTGTGGACGTTACCTATCACAGAGAAGAATATATAGAACGTCCAAGAAAAGACGGTGGTTATGACAAAATAAGTACCAAAAAGCGACCAGGCACAGTAGCTATTTGTGCTGCGATAATGAATAAGTACCAGGTAGAGGCTGTGCCTCACCTTATCTGTGGAGGTTTCAGCAAAGATGAGACTGAGAATGCACTAATAGATCTAGCATTCTTAGGTATAGAAAATGTACTTGCCCTTAGAGGAGACAACCTGAAAAACGAAAGAAACTTCAATCCAGAAAAAAACGGAAATGGCAATTCCTTAGACCTGATTAGACAAATTGGCGACATGAATAATGGTGTATATCAGGATCAAGAGCTAGAAAACGCTACCGAAACCAACTTCTGTATAGGAGCTGCTGGCTACCCAGAAAAGCACACAGATGCAGCCAATATGCAAAGCGACCTCAAGTTTCTTAAGAGAAAAGTAGATGCTGGAGCAGAATTCATTACCACTCAGATGTTTTTTGATAATAAAAAATATTTTGACTACTTAGATATGTGTAGAGCAGCGGGTATTATGGTACCCATTATTCCAGGAATAAAACCCATCACAAAGAAAGCTCACCTGCGTGCATTGCCAAGTATTTTCAATATGGATATACCAGAGCCACTAGCCAGCGAGCTTCACGATGCAAAGGACGATGATGCTGCAAGGCAAATAGGACTAGAATGGTGCATACAACAGTGCAAAGAACTAAAAGCCGCCAATGTGCCTGCTTTACACTTCTATACCATGAGTTTTTCGAGTAGTACCAAACAGGTAGTATCGGAGGTATTTTAATCAACCCAAATGAAAGGTATAGTAACCAAAAGTACAGGAAGCTGGTACCGCGTTCTCATAGATGGCAAAGAGGTAGATGCTCGCTTGCGTGGCAAGATTAGAACCTTAGAAATAAAGAGTACGAATCCTGTTGTAGTAGGTGACGAAGTAACCTTAGAATACACTGGAGAAGAATATACAATAAGTGCTATAAGCGACCGGTACAACTGCATAGTACGAAAGAGCAATAAACTGAGTAAGCAGTACCAACTGATAGCCTCTAATATTGATCAAGCTTTTATAATAGCATCCCCAGCTAAGCCACATACTCCGCAAGGTTTTATCGATCGATTTTTGGCAACCGCAGAAGCATATCACATTCCTGTTTCTATATTGCTCAATAAGAAAGATCTAGACTCTCGCAAGGCAAATAGCCATCGTGATATGCTCATGGAGTTATATCCTAGCATTGGTTATAACATCTATAACGTGAGTTTCTTAGATGAAGAAGATACTGTGAAGATAAAAGAATTGGTTGCCAATAAATGCGTTCTTCTAGCGGGGAACTCAGGAGTTGGTAAGTCTACTCTTATCAATGCTCTACTACCGGGTTCTAATCAAAAGGTAAGTGCCATATCAAAAGCATACGGACAAGGGCGACACACAACCACTTTTGCTCAGATGTTTCTAGGAGAAAACGGAACACGCATTATTGATACCCCAGGAATTAAAGATTTCGGTATGGTATATACAGAACCTAACCAAATAGGCCATTATTTCCCCGAGATAAAAAAACTACAAGGCCAATGTAAGTTTAGCAACTGTCTACACGCTGAAGAACCTGAGTGCAGAATAACAAAGGCAGTGGAACTAGGAGAAATCCCAATAACCCGCTACATAAATTACTTGGGTATTCTAGCTGAGGTGACCAAGTAGTACCTCGTAAAATATTTTCCAATACTCCAAAACGCCTTTGATGCAAAGGAACTTACTTCTGTTTAACTTTTTTCGAAAACAATTAAACAAGATCGTCTGTTAAACTTCCATAAATACTAAAAAATAAAACATTATGATTAAAAACACTTTTTTTTACACTACGCTCATTTTGGCATCTACCACTTTTGTGAGTTGTTCTGAAGACTCAGATGAGGTAACGCCAACGCCTGCAACCACAACAAACACCATCATTGACATTGCTCAAGGAGATGATTTTACCACTCTCGCCGCGGCACTAGACCGTGTAAGTCTCACAGCTACCCTAAACGGTGCTGGTCCATTTACTGTTTTTGCTCCTACAAATGCTGCTTTCACAGCGTTGTTGTCTGAGTTAGGATTAGGCGGATTAGATGAAGTATCAGACGATTTGCTGACAGAAATTCTATTAAATCACGTAGTGAGTGGTACGGTACTGTCTACCGATTTAACTGCTGGATATGTATCAACTATGGCAACGGGAGCTCAAGATACAAAAGTATCATTGCTTGTTGACTTAACGGATGGAGTAAAATTAAATAACACAGCTACAGTAACTGCTGCGGATGTAGTGGCAGACAACGGAGTTGTACATGTAATAGATCAAGTTATTTTAGTTCCAAACCTAGTAGATGCTGCAGTTGCAAACCCAAACTTCTCTATTTTGGTTGCGGCACTAACAGACGAAAGACTAGCAAACGCTGATTTCGGAAACACACTTAGCGGCAGTGGGCCATTTACAGTATTTGCACCGACAAATGCAGCCTTTACCGCTTTACTAGCTACCAATGACGAATGGAATGGACTATCTGATATTCCTGCTAAAACTCTAGAGGCGGTGTTGAAGTATCATGTGATAGTTGGAGACAACATCAATGCCAGTGAGATAACAGATGGAGCAAAGCCAGCCACTTTCGAAGGAAATACTATTGTCATTAACACTACGGACGGAGTTGTTATTACTGACGTAGCAGGAGGTACATCTAATGTGATACTTGCAGACGTTCAAACCAGCAATGGTGTTATACATGCTATTGACCAAGTTTTGTTACCCATCAAATAACGGTCCGACAGAATATCATGATTGAATTTCAATCAAAAAAACCGCAGCACAAATATGCTGCGGTTTTTTTTCTAAAATTTTAACAAAAAAAATTACAAAAGCATAAGTCCACCTTCTTGGTTGCGAACTTTCACCTCCCATGTGCGGTCTGCCAATAAAAGTACGGTAGCCAAAAAAGTATCGTAAGGCAAACGTTTACCCCATTCTTCTGGCGAGATAAATGACAGTATTTTTCCGCCATCCTTTTCATACAGGTGATAGAGCTCGCCTATTTTAGGAGTAAATTTCATCTCTGCTTCGTAGATACCGTAAGAAACTTGTAATCGAGCTTCTATTTCGCGTACCTGAGCCATGATAACGTCGGCCTGTTTTTTGAGCATTCCAATCTGTTGATTCGCCTGCTTTTGCATAGTCTCTACCGCACTCGCTTTTATCTTGCCCTTGTTCTCCGCTTTTATCATAGGAGATGACACGCTGAGCGGTATGGGAGAGAACTTAGCTTCTCCAGTGTAGTATTGCTTATCGTCTTTTTCTTCGCTCATGATGATAATAAATTAACGCTTCTTCGCTAATTTGGTTCTAAAGTATTTCAAAATAGCAAACATTCATGTATTATAGTATGTTTTAACTTTATGCGAACTATACTCATCTGTGCATTTGCGACATTCATGGCATCTTGCTCACAAAAATCAATAACAGCAGAATCAAATATGGAGAAATCATCACTTAAAACTCAAGAGGCAACTACCGACGTGGCTTCAGAAACAGTAACAGTCACCAATTTTCATGACTTTAGTGTCCCCAGCTTAGACGAAAGTGCTAAGCTCAATATGGCAGACTATAAAGGAAAGAAAATACTTGTGGTAAACGTGGCCTCCAAGTGTGGCTATACCCCACAATATGAAGGATTGCAAAAGCTGCACGAACAATATGGCAATCAGGTTCAAATCATCGGTTTCCCTTGTAATCAATTCATGGGTCAAGAGCCTGGCGGCAAAGAAGAGATCGCATCATTCTGTAAGAAAAACTACGGAGTCACTTTTCCGCTTGCTACCAAAATTGATGTAAATGGAAAAGACCAACATCCCATATACAAATGGCTTACGAGTGCATCAGAAAACCAAGTAGGCACTTTTAAAGTAAGTTGGAATTTTAACAAATTTCTGATAGACGAAAACGGAAAACTCATAGCACACTACGGAAGTGGTGTGAAGCCAATGAGCGAAGAACTTATAGCTGCTATCAACTAGCAATTATTGGATTAACTAAACCTTAGGCCCTGTCTCACAAGTGAGATAGGGCCTTTTTATTGGCAAATATCCTATTAGTAATAATGCGATTGTCTTACATAATAGAGGTAATAGTCATTTGCATAGGTTACACCACCAGCCCAAAACGGGAGTTGACACTATACAAGACCTCGCTCTCACCGCGAAAGAACAACCGCTCTTCGTCGCTCATGAAGTATACGTGAAAAACGGTAAGCTTAAAATGTATTGGGGAGGACCAAACAAGCCACTGCGAACGTTCGAAAAGCTTAAGGAACACAAGTTCCTCCAAGGCTAAAAACTTCGATTGGCTATCAAAAGAGGCATATACCCAGAAGACCCCTCACCACAAAGATTGTACATTGAGATAATCTCATTGATCCAAAACGTTCACATACGGAACGGCGTAGGCATATTGCCGAATGGCAATCCTCTCTTTGTGATAACTACTAGTCCCGTAAACTTATATGATTTTGCAAACTACTACAGAAAACAAGGATGCAAAAATGCCTTATACTTAAATGGATTTGTATCCCGATTCTATTTGCCTGAAGTAGGCATACAGCAAATGGACGGCAAATTTAGGGTTATGATAGCGGAGGTAGAATAAATAGTATACTACTAAAACGATGTCTTCGTAAACTTCACAACAATACTTTCTCCGCCAGACGTAGCTCGTAGGAGATAAATTCCATTTACCAAACTAGATATATCAATAGTAGTCGTCTTACCTTTTAGACTCTGCACGTCTAATACTCGCAATACTCTGCCTTGCAGATCTATGAGCTCAAGCCTGTCTACCTTTTTGTCCTGCATAAAAACAGACAAACTATTGGTGCTCGGGTTTGGGAAAACCTGAATCGACGATAAATCTACGTGCGTACCTTCCACCAAAGTGTTGCGTGCAAGCAACCAGTAATTTGGGTCAAACTGCAAATCATCTACACGAAAGCCTAAATCAAACGTGAGTTCTTGATTTGGCTCCGAATGATTGAGCAAAAAAGTAGTATCTCCATTGGGGCCCATAGCCCTAAAAGGAATTTTTAATGGAAAAAAGGATACCGATGGATGTGATGTAACCTGATCTATTTTAATTCTAAGGTCTCCAGCATTCACCCTATTCCAGCGAGTAGTCAGTATCGGAAATCCTTCTTTGTACACGTACCTATCAAAGAACGGATTCAAGTCTTGACCACTTGCCGTCTCTATTGCCTCCTGAAAATCTTGTGTGTACGCAAAACCATAGCATAAATCTGCGTCTGCTATATACTTTCTAGTGCCTGCAAAAAACGCACTGTCACCTAACTCCCACCGCAATTGGTTCAGTACTGCACTCCCTTTGTTATACCGAATATCACCGTCAAAGAGATTTCTCACATCGCTCGTATCGTAGGCGTATACAGCCCCATCATCTCTCCAAGTGGCACTACTAATACTGGACTTCAGAAATGTAAGATGTTCTTCTTTCGTCTTATGAAATTCTCGTGCTATTGCATTGGCATAGGTTGCCCAGCCCTCGTTGAGCCAAAGATCTTGCCATGATCCACACGTTATTTTATCCCCAAACCACTGATGTCCTAGCTCGTGAGCCATGAGGTCAAAACGCAAATGAGCCATAGAACTCATCGTCTGATGCTCCATACCTCCACCCCTGCCAAACATAGCGTGACCATGTTTTTCATCTTTAAAGGGGTAATCACCAAACAAACTATCAAAGGTACGCATCATACCATCTATTGCCCATCGCAGGGTATCTGCGGCAGGCTTATAAGCAGGATATATATAGTCTAGTTGCAATACACTATCGCCTCTGCTCAGCTGTATATAGTGGCTCTCTTCATAGTAGTTAGTCACCGTGACAGATACTAAGTACGTACTGACAGGGTGTCTGTGCCGCCATTTGAAGACAAGACTACTATCAGCTAGGGTGTCTACTGCAGCAAGTATACCTAACCCCGCTGCTTTATTCCCTTTGGGGATACGTACATCCATATCAAACGAGTCTATCTTATCTTTCAGCTGCTGTTTGCAAGGCCACCAGCCATACGCTCCGTACGGTTGAGAGAGTGTCCATATCATTGGGCCAGCCAATTGAGCATCATAGTTGAACCCTCGCTGATCGCTCTTGCTCGGATCTCCACTATAATACACCTGAGACGTAATCAAGGCTCCAGCGTTTTGTACTACTACACTGAGTACAATCTCGTTCCCAATCCGTACAAATGATGTGGCCACTCCATTTACCTTCACAGAGTCGACTACCATATTGCTCGTGAGGTCAAATGTGAATGATGTAAAATTATCGTCTAAGGCAATGAGTTCTGAATAAACATTGCCTTCAATACGCCTATTTCTGGGAGCAAGTGAGTCAATATCCAGTGTTAGCTTTTGATAGGTAAGGTCATATCTATTTCCACTTCGCTTACTTTTTGGCTTCGTTTTAGCAACGAAAGCTTCTCTTTCTCCCTTTATAATAGCTTCCATATCATGGTCAAAAGTATTTTGGCCATAAAGACCAGTGCCCAACATTGCTAGTAGGGTAAAAATGAAACATCGTATTGCCATTGGTAACAAATTTACCGCTCTATTCCTCATATTAATTCATTTGAGTATCATATTTTCAAAGAATGACGTATTTTGGCTGCCTCATGACAAAATTTTCATTCGTATCGGCACTATTAATCAGTAGTTTGTTTCTATTTCAGTTCCAACTACAAGCACAAGACACCCTAAGAAATAAGAAAGATGGAGACTACATCTTTACGATTAAAAAAGACATAGAAGTAAACGAAGTACAAAACCAGAGCCGCACTGGGACCTGCTGGAGCTTTAGTGCACTTAGTTTTATAGAGAGTGAACTTATCCGTTTGGGTCAAGGCAAGCACAAGCTAAGCGAGATGTACATCGTGCGTAAGGCATACGAAGACAAAGCAGAAAACTATGTACGTATGCACGGTACGGCTAATTTTAGCCAAGGGGGTGCTTTTCACGATATTCCTTACGTAATAAAGAAGTATGGTATAATGCCGCAAGAGGCATACAAAGGTCTAAACTACGGATTAGAAAACCACAACCATAGCGAAATGGAAGCTGCACTCAAAGGATTTTTGGATGCCATTATTGCCAATAAGCAAAAGAAACTTACGACAAGTTGGAAGCCCGCCTTCAGTGCTATACTGGATGCGTACTTAGGCGTTGTTCCAGAGAATTTCGAATACAAAGGAACCAGCTATACTCCTACTAGCTTCGCAGAGAGTTTAGAAATGAACATGGATGATTATGTGATTATCACCTCGTTCACACACCATCCTTTCAATGAAAGCTTTGTACTAGAAGTACCCGACAACTGGATATGGGCACAGGCATACAACGTACCTATGGACGAAATGATGAGCATAATGAGAGGTGCCATAAACAAAGGTTTCGGAATAGGTTGGGCAGCAGATGTGAGTGAGAAAGGGTTTAGTTTCAAAAACGGACTAGCCATAGTGCCTGAGGATGAATCTGCACTTACGGTGAAAGGAAAAGACAATAAGCAGTTTAATGATGCAGGAGCAGACAAGGCAGGGACTCAGTTTGACTCGCCAGGAAAGGAACTTGTTATTACGCAAGAAATGAGACAAGAGGCATTTGATAACTACCTTACTACAGACGATCATGGTATGCACCTTACTGG
>JAOKFZ010000009.1 GCA_028247315.1 Bacteroidia bacterium
TTTACTCACTTCTACGCTTTATTCAAATAGTTTTCGATAAGCAACGATGGCTCACTCACTCTTTTATATTTGTAGCTTTAATACACACATGAAAAAAATATCATTTTTAGTCCTCGTGGCAGCTTTAGCAGCTTGTTCACAGAAGCCTGCTACTTCCGATGAGAAGGTTGTAGCCTTTGATACCGGTTTTATAGACAGCACGGTCAATCCTTGCCAAAATTTTTACCAATACGCTATAGGTGGATGGAGAGCCAATAATCCAGTACCCGAGACCGAGAGTAGGTGGATGGCATTCAATATCCTGAATGAAGAAAACCGCCAAAAATTATTGAAAATAGTAGACGTAGTACGCCAAAGCTCGAGTGCTAAAAATGGAACAGACGAGCAAATGATACGCGACTTTTACAATGCAGCTATGGATACAGCAGCTATAGACGCAGCAGGTGTTTCGGGTATAGAACCTATACTAGCTAACATAGAGGTAGCGAGTACCAAAGAAGAATTGGTGGCTTTATTTGGCAAACTAGCTCCCAAAGGAGTAAGTACGCCTGTAGGACTGTACATAGGAGCAGACAGCAAGAACAGTAAGATGAATACGGTATATGCGAGCCAAAGTGGTTTAAACTTGCCAGACAGAGACTACTACCTACAAGATAACGAGAAGTTTGAAGACATTCGCCAAGCGTATGTAGCTCATATCAATAACATGTTTGCACTAAGCGGACAAGATGCTACAGTAGGAGAGAGCATCCTTGCACTAGAGACCAAGCTAGCGGAGATAAGCTGGAGTAGACTAGAGCGTAGAGACCCCGACAAACGATACAACAAGAAGAACCTAAAAGATTGGGACGCAACTTTAGATGCACTACCGATAGAGGCTATTGCCAGCGGTAGAGGTTTTGGTGCTTTTGATACCATCATAGTGGGACAGCCGTCGTTTTATGCTTCGCTCAATGAGTTGATCAAATCAGAAGATTTAGAAGATTGGAAAAACTACTTGAAATGGAATACCATTACGGGATTTGCGAACTACTTGGGTACGGACTTAGAGACAGAAAACTTTGCGTTCTACCGGACCAAACTCAGTGGTACAAGTACAATGAAGCCAAGAAACGAACGTGTTTTTGGTACGATGAACGGCGTGCTTAGTCAGCCTCTGGGCAAGCTATTTGTAAAAGAGTACTTTGACGAGGAGAGTAAGGCTTATATGAGCAATATGATAGAGAACCTTCGCTCTGCCTACAAGGATAGAATACAGGACCTGGAGTGGATGAGCACAGAGACCAAGGAGAAGGCAATGAGAAAACTAAATGCGTTCACATACAAAGTAGGTTACCCCGATGAGTGGGATGACTACAGCAAACTAGAGATAGTAGACAATAGCTATATCCAAAACATAATGAACGCACGTGAGTTTGGGTACAACGAGATGCTAGACAAGCTCGGTAAGCCTGTAGATAAAACAGAGTGGGGCATGAGTCCACAGACGGTAAATGCATACTACAGTCCGAGTAATAATGAGATTGTATTTCCAGCAGGTATTTTGCAACCACCGTTTTTTCACAAAGACTTCGATCATGCTATCAACTACGGTGGCATAGGTGCAGTGATAGGACATGAGTTTTCGCATGGGTTTGACGATCAAGGCAGTAAATTTGACTGGGACGGAAACTTAAACTCATGGTGGACAGACGAGGACAGGTCTAAGTTTGATCAGCTAGCACAGAAACTGGGAGAGCAGTACGATGGCTACTCGCCCGTAGATAGTATGTACGTGAACGGTAAGATGACGATGGGAGAGAATATAGCTGACCTTGGAGGTGTTACACTAGCATACGAAGCATTACAAAAGCAGTACGAGGGCAATACGCCAGGTGCTATAGACGGATTCACATGGCAACAACGTTTCTTCCTTGGTTGGGCCAACGTGTGGAAAGGAAACATAAAAGAACAAGAAATGGTAAAACGCTTGAAGAGTGATGTACACTCACCTGCGGAGTTCAGAGTCATTGGCCCATTGGTCAATTTTGGACCTTACTATGAGGCCTTTGGTACCTGCGAAACGGGTAGTGGAATGCACAAACACGATTCTGCTCGTATCAAGATTTGGTAAGCTAAAAATAGTACAAATGAAAAGGGGAACGGTGTAATCACTGTTCCCCTTTTTTGTGGTTTATAGTTTGCCATGTGGCAAACTGCCTTTAATCTACTGCTTTTAGATTAAATAGTCTTCTTAAATTCCTGTACAGGATTGGGTTGTTCACCTTCATCTAGGCCTTTTAGGGTAAGCTGTATGTTGGAGAATGCTGCGTGCGTCTCAAAGTCACTTATCATCTCTCTTACGTCTGGATGAATACTAATTGACTTTGTTCCGTCTATGGTCACTACAGATCCATCGGGTACATTATTTAAGGTTTCCATTATACTTGCTTTGTGCAGGAATGTTACGTCTTCGGCAAGGAAAAAATGATAGGCATTGTCATCCTTATTGGAGTCTACATCTAGCAGGTATGGTTTGCGGTAGTTAATGTATAAAATTTCCAACGTAGCAGTTACCAGACCGATACCCACACCCCAAAGTAAGTCTTTGAAAACAATGAATAACAAGGTAATGATAAACGGAATAAACTGAGATTTCCCTTTGTTCCACATGGCTCGGAATGTAGCAGGATTGGCCAGCTTGTAACCTACTATGAGTAGAATAGCTGCTAAACTAGCACGGGGTATAAGATTGAGCACACCCGGGAGCAATGCGATGAATCCCAATATGAATAAACCATGTACAATGGCCGATATTTTGGTTTTGCCACCACTCTGTATATTGGCAGAACTTCTCACTATTACTTGTGTAATGGGAAGTCCTCCGATGAGTCCAGATACAATATTACCAATTCCCTGAGCTTTCAGTTCCCTGTTGGTAGGGGTAGTGTTTTTCTCAGGATCGAGTTTGTCTGTAGCTTCCACACAAAGCAATGTTTCTAAACTCGCTACTATCGCTATTACTACTGCCGTCTTCCATACCAGCGGACTCGTAATAGCACTAAAATTGGGTAGTGTAAAGAAACGTAGAAATTCGTTTGTGTTATTGGCTACGGGTACATTTACGAGGTGGTCTTGTATCATTTCGTGTGATCCGCCTTTGAAAGCAAATACCAACGCAACACCAGCAAGTATAGCCACAAGCGGTCCTTGAATAATAGTGAATGCTTTCCACTTTTTGATAAAATTTTGTTGCCATATAATGAGAATAACCAGGCCTACGAAACCTATTGTCGTTGCTCCAATGTCTGGATTACCAATGGCATTGATTATTTCTGTGAAGGTGTTCTCCCCATCAATTTGGAAGAAACTAAGATCTCCTTCCATATCCGAATCGTAGCCCAATACATGAGGTACTTCTTTGAGAAATATGGTTAGCCCAATACCGGCTAACATTCCATTGATAACAGAAGAAGGAAAGTAGTAGCCAATAATGCCACCGTTTATAAAGCCTAGAATCAATTGAATGACACCAGCAATAACTACAGCGAGCAGAAACATTTGAAATGCTTCGATAAAAAATTCAGTAGAGTCGGCAGAACCACCCAAGAGTATTTTTAATTCATCTATAGAGTCTGCAACGATGACAGCAAGGCCAGCTGCAGGGCCACTCACACCGAGTGAAGACCCACTAAGCGAACCAACAACAATACCGCCTATTATACCGGCTATAAGGCCAGAGAATGCGGGCACTCCACTTACGGCTGCTATACCCAAACACAAGGGTACGGCTACTAAAAAGACGACAAGACCTGCCGGTAGGTCAGATTTAATCTGAGATAAATATTTTTTCATTAACGTGTTAAAGTATTTTTTGGATTGTAAACTAAGTAATGTGTTTGGGGATTATGGTGTGTGTGTGTTTACATCTCAGGAGGAGGAGTAGATACCTCGCTTGCGAGCCAGTCAAACCGTACTAAAACCGTAGATGGGTGTAGTGCGACGGTAGGTATTGCATTGCAGCTACTGAGAGAATTTTCCTCGTGAAATTTGAGTTCTTCTTCCAGTTCGTTTTCTGCGTCATTTGCCGTTTCTTCTACCAATTCCACCTCAAAAAAATCACCCAATGCGTGCTGCAAGTGTTTGCAGGCGATGTTTGTAGTAATGGTAAGAAGCAAAAGAATGGCGAGAGTTCTCATGTGTTTATCTGTGGTCAAAGTTAGTCAACAGATAGATATTTAAAAATGTTTAGACCGTTAGACGGAATGTTTCATGGATATTTTTTATTTCGGAAGTATTGTATTGCTAAACAAGCTCCACGAGCAACCCTTCGCGGATGAGTTCTAGTTCGGTTCCCGTGCCATCTATTACCGTGGTGCCCATATTGCTACCTATACCGCCACTTATGATGATATCTGCCTTATGGTCCCATTCTTCGAATATCTGTTCGGGCTCGGTGAGGTATTGTTGAATCTCATCTTCTGCATGTATAGACGATGATACCAATGGATGTCCGAGGGTTGCTATCACTGCTTGGCAGATACTGTTGTCGGGTATGCGTATACCAATGGTCTTTTTGTTCCGCTTGAAAATGTTGGGTATGAGGCCACTGGCTTTGAGTACAAACGTAAACGGCCCGGGAAGTAGCCTATTCATTAGTTTGTAGGTGCTATTGTCAATAGGAGTGGTGTAGTTGGCTACGGTGCTTAGATTATTGCAGAGTATGGATAGTTCTGCCTTATTCGGCTTCTTGCCCAGTAATTTGCAGAGCTTATCCATAGCGTCTTTGTGGTACAAGTCACCCGCTATGGCATAGATAGAATCCGTGGGTAAAATAACAAGTCCCCCAGAACGGAGGACTTGCACTACATGGTCTATATGTTTTTGATTAATGTTGTGCGGAAAGAGTTCGATAAAATCCGCCATATTCAGTTAGGCTAAGACAGCTTTCACCTTATCGGCTGCTTCTTGTAGTACGATAGCAGACGATACTTTAAGTCCACTTTCGTCTATGATTTTCTTTGCTTCTTCGGCGTTTGTACCTTGTAGTCTTACAATGATGGGTACGTTTATTTCGCCAATAGACTTGTATGCTTCTACTACACCGTTGGCTACTCTATCGCATCTTACGATACCACCAAAGATGTTGATCAAGATTGCTTTTACATTGGGATCTTTGAGTATGATACGGAAACCAGCCTCTACGGTAGTCGCATTTGCCCCTCCTCCTACGTCTAAGAAGTTAGCAGGTTCGCCACCGCTTAGTTTTATGATATCCATAGTAGCCATGGCCAGACCAGCACCATTTACCATACAACCTACGTTACCGTCTAGTTTTATGAAGTTAAGGTCATGCTTTTTAGCTTCTACTTCTGTAGGGTCTTCTTCGCTTTCGTCTCTCAAGGCTGCAAAGTCTTTGTGACGGTAAAGAGCATTGTCATCCAAGGTTACCTTACTATCTACCGCTATTATTTTATCGTCAGATGTTTTCAGAACCGGGTTGATCTCAAACATAGCAGAATCGGTATCTACATAAGCACTGTAGAGTGCATGCACAAATTTTACCATTCCTTTAAGAGCCACTCCGCTGAGTCCTAAGTTGAAAGCAATTTTTCGGGCTTGAAAACCTTGCAATCCCAAAGCTGGATCTATGAATTCTTTGTGTATTTTTTCGGGTGTATCGTGAGCCACTTGCTCTATGTCCATACCACCTTCTGTAGTGTATATAATGCAGTTTTGGCCTGTAGCTCTATCGAGTAATACACTCATGTAGTACTCGTCTGGCTCATTGGCTCCTGGGTAGTATACATCTTGGCAAAGGAGTACTTTGCTTACCAGCTTACCCGCAGCACTTGTTTGTGGTGTTACTAGAGTCATACCCAGTATATCATCTACTACTTGTTGCAGTTCTTCATCGTTTTTGGCCAGTTTTACACCTCCACCTTTACCACGACCACCCGCGTGTATCTGTGCTTTTACTACCATCCAGTCTGTACCGGTTTGCTCACGCAATTTGGCTCCAGCGGCTAGTGCATCTTCTTTTTTGTCTATTACTATTCCTTCTTGTATTGCTACACCGTAGGATTTAAGTATTTCTTTGGCTTGATACTCGTGTATATTCATGATAAAGCGGCAAAAATACACGACCTACAGTGTTAGGAAACCATTATTAACAAAAAGTTGATATGTACGGTTAGCGGTGCTGGTGTTTTTTAGCATCATCTTACTGCCGTGCACACTATGGTTCTATAGCTTTGGTGCTGTAAGGCTATATACTAGCCCTAGAATTAGATGACGGCATAAAAAAAAAGGGATGGTTGATACATCAACCATCCCCTCATTGAGATTTTTGTAAAATAAAGAGACGGTACTAGTTTTCCAACACTTCGATACGCTCTAGTAACCCATCTATAGTTTTTTGTTGTTCTGCTATCATTGCTTGTTGCTCTTGCATGGCTTTTACGAGAGGTACTACAAACTCGGCATAACGTATACCGTATAAATCTGTTTCGTTTTGAGGAGTACTTACCCCATCAAAATCAAATCCTACTTTTTTTGCTGCTGCTTCTACACTACTCAATGGTTTGACGAACTTGCTTGTCTACAGGCAAGACAAGAGGATATCCTCTAATGATTATGTCCCTCGTGTTTGTCAATGTGAGGAGCTGTTTTCTCTGGTTTCAGAGCATCACTTGGTTTTACCATTACTTCAAACACCAGTGAGATGTCGCCCGTGTTACTGGTTAGGTTTACGCCTTTAGCATTGTAATGAGGTCTGCCCGTAGAATTGAAAGAGGCAACAATGGAGTCCTTTGCTCCTGGAGCTATTGCAGATTTGGGATAGCGTACATCCGTGCAACCACAGGTTGGCTTAGCACTGTATATAACAAGCGGGGCAGTGCCCGTATTGCTAAAGTACCATACCACCCGAAGCGTAGATCCTTCTTGTATTTCGTCAAATTTCAATCCTTTCTTTTCAAATGTAGCTTGAGGTACGTTCTGAGCGATGATGGTGGTAGTAGCCAGGAGCAAAAATGCAGTAAGTATATTTTTCATGGTATGTAGGTATAGACCGTTTGTGCTCCCGAAAAGTTGCATAGTTGAGGGTATACTGTTTTTACTCATAGAGCAATTATAGTACAAATTTGATGGAGTTAACCGTCATTTATACCGGATCTACATCCACTATTATCCTAGCTTGACTAAAATCTTTGTTCTTTTCTAACGCATCTACCGCAGCGGCGAGTTTATGTTTTTGTTCTTTTATCACCGCACCATTATTTTCTAATTTTATCATAAAGTTGAGGATATACCAATTGCGTATTTTACTCACATATGGTTTTTCGGGTCCTAGCATCCTATCCCCAAAGTAATTAATAAAGTGGGACTTGGCCACGTTGCCCAGCTTATAGAGGTGCAAAGCATCCTTATGCTTTAATTGTATTTTTATAAGTCGATGAAAAGGAGGGTAATCAAAATGCTGTCGTTCTACAAGGTCTGTTTCGTACATACCTTGATAATCGTTGTCTACTATTTTTTGAATGATAAAATGGTCTGGTTTTGAGGTTTGTATGTAGACCAAACCCTGTTCTGCTCGGCGGCCTGCTCTACCGGCTACTTGTGTAATGAGGCTGTATGCTCGCTCATTTGCTCTGAAATCTGGAAAGTTGATCAAGTGATCTGCATTCAGTATACCAACAGTACTCACATGTTCAAAATCCAATCCTTTGGCAACCATTTGTGTGCCGATAAGTACATCTATCTCACCACGAGCAAAGGCATCTATGATCTTGCTATGCGCATTTTTGAGGCGAGTGGTGTTGTAGTCCATACGCTTTATGTTAAGATCGGGCAGGTAGAGTTGTAGTTCGTCTTCTATACGTTCTGTACCATATCCTATCAGCTCTATGCCCTTGTTGCCACAGGTGGCACATTCGTTTATCACTTGGTGGGTATAGCCGCAATAGTGACAGCGTAGGTTGTCCTGATACTTGTAGTAGGTGAGCGAAATATCGCAATTTTCGCATTTGGGCGTCCATGCACATACATTGCATTCCAGTACAGGTACATAGCCTTTTTTATTTTGAAAAAGAATGGTTTGTTTCCCCTTGCTCTTGGCATCTGCGATGGCATTCAGTAGGGTATCACTAAAAATACCGCGTATGCGTTTTTGTTTCTTTTGCTCCTGCATGTCTACCACGTGTATTTGGGGCATGGTAGCCCCTTTATACCGCTGGGTGAGCAGTATAAGTGCGTATTTGTTGTGGTTTGCGTTGTAGAATGATTCTATCTGTGGAGTTGCACTACCCAGTATGACGTGGCTTTTGCTCTTGGCAGCCAAGTACATAGCACAGTCTCTCGCATGAAAACGTGGTGAGGGTTCGTGTTGCTTAAAACTACTCTCGTGCTCTTCATCTACCACGATGAGTCCCAAGTTGCTAAACGGTTGAAAAATGGCACTTCGTGTTCCTACCACAAGTAGTGGTTTGCCTTCAGCTACGGCATTGTATACCTCTACACGCTCGTTTTTGCTAAATTTAGAATGGGAGACAACCAACTGTTCTCCAAAGTAGGCTTGGAGCCTACCAATGAGTTGACTTGTAAGGGCAATCTCTGGCAGTAGATACAACACTTGTTGTCCCTTGTCCAGGTATTCTTTTATAAAATGCGTATAGATGTGCGTTTTGCCACTCCCTGTTACCCCATAGAGTAGGGCAGGTTTCCGTTCCAAAAATGCTTGCTGTATGGCTTCGTAAGCCACCAGTTGTGCCGGTTGCAATTCTTCTAGCTTAGCATCTCCATCGGTGAAAGTGATACGTGACTTTTCCCTCTCTTCTACCGTAAAAATATCTTTGTCTATCAATGCATTAATAGCGGCATTGCTCACTCCGTGTTTTACTAATTCTGTCTTTTCACATTCGCCTGTTATACTGTATTTGGAGATGAACGTCATAACAGCCTGTAGCTGTTTTTTTGCCCGTTTTTCCAATTCATCAAAGAGCAGATTGAGTGCTTTGCTATCTTGTAATGTATCGCTTATTTTAAGATAACTTATTACCTTGGGCTTATAGGTTTCTTGAATGTCGTCCTTCAACAGTATAGCTCCTTTCAGGTAGAGAGACTTTACATACTTATGGATCTGTGGTATCTTGAGTACCTTAGATGCTTGGGCAATGCTGAATTCTTTGTTGGCTCTTATCATTTCTATAATAAGTACTTCTCTAGCATCCAGAATAGCGGCACTGCTGTCAAATTCGGGTTGCAGGACCATTTTGGACTCGCCTTCCATTTTGAGTCCGGCTGGCATTGCGGCATTGTATACCAATCCCAATGATGTCATGTAGTACCGCGACATCCATGACCAAAAGGCAAGCTGACTTTCACTTACAATAGGCTCACTGTCTACGATATCAAAAATGTATTTGGCTTCATATTTTTTCGGAGGGAGTTCGCTTATGGCATAAATTAAGCCTGCCATCACACCTTTTTTACCGAAAGGGACACTGACTCTTTTTCCTACGATGACTTCTTCGTTTAGCTCAAAGGGTACACGGTAGGTAAAGGTGTTTTTGAGGTTGAGAGGTAGTAAAATCTCTACAAATAATGTCTGCCGAAGCTCATAAGTGTCCAATTGATGTAATTAATTTGCTAATATCGCTCAAAGCTAAATCAAAAGTAGAGAAGTAGTGTTACCTTAGCTGACAATATACGTCAAAAAATTGAGATCATTTCTTTTCATACTAGTGATAGGAGTACTTACTTTCAGTTCATGTGATGAACAGCCTGTTAAAGTGATACCTGAATCCAGTAGGAGCACTGAGAATGCTATACTGGTTATATCAGAAGTGATTTCCACATTTGATGTCGTGGAAGATTTTGTTTCTGGCTCCGAAATGTTTTTTAAACAACTGGAATGTCTACTGCCCGAAGATGCCGAAGTTAGAATAATTGATGGTGATTTTGAGGATGGAGATGGGGTGGAAATATTAATCGACTTTGGAGTGATGGGTTTGGAACCTTGCGGTCTACTATGTAAAGACAATAAGTACAGAGCAGGTAAAATTTGCATAACCTTAGATAAACCATACGCCGAACCTGATGCTATTCTCACCGTCTCTTTCAGTGAAACACACCCTTTTTATTCGGGTAGTGGCAAAGAGATGAATAAGATTGAAGGAGAATTTGTACTCCATCGTATTAGCGAAGATCAGCTGCTGCTTTGTTGCAGCGAGTTAATAATAACTACTGTAGGGAATGACGCTGTGTCCCTTCATGGAGATCTCACTATCACTCGAATAGACAATAATGGTATTGGTCTTATCGGTGATAAATTAACTTTCGATGGTGCGTTAGGGGTTTTATCTGATTCTGATGAGCTGATTTTTGATATAGTTGAGCCACTTCATAAGGCATATGATCTTTCATGTGCTCAGTATATCAAAAAAGGAAAAATGGAAGTAGATCCAATGAATAGTGCGTCTATAATTAGTGTAGATTTTGATCCAAACAATGATTCATCGTGTGACCATACTGTTGGAATCACCGTAAACGGTAGAATGTTTATTTATATGTACTGATCTACCCCTTTGGATAGGTGAAATAAACAAGATTTTTTTTGCAATTTTCTATCTCACTAAATTTATCGGTGTGTAGCTGAATACAGCCGACTCCCGCGGTTGGTACGTTATCTATATCTATGTTGGCTAGGATATGGAACACTTCTGTAATACCAGGATTATGAGCTATCAGAAGAACCGTATCTATGAGGTTGTCTACTTCCTTGAGCTTTTCAATAATGGTATAGGGTGATGCCATATAAAGGGCCCTATCAAATTTGGTTTGAACGTTGCCAAGAGGTTTAGTAATGTGTTGCCAGGTCTCTCGGGTACGTGTGGCATCAGATACAAGCATTAGCTCGGGGAGCTTACCATACCCTTTTATTCTTGTGGCCATTAGTGGTGCATCACGATTTCCACGCGTATTCAAGGTGCGTTGGTGATCTGTAAGCTCGCCATTGGACCAGTCGCTCTTAGCGTGTCTCATTAGAATAATGTGCTTCATTGCTTGCCTATTTTTAGGGTATAAAAAAACCAACCAACGATAAAACATAGGCCACCAATCGGTGCCAAATGAGCAAATACATTCAACTCTATTCCTATGAGTTCTTTTGTGGCATGAACCATTAGACTAAAAGAAAACAGCCCTATACCTAGATAAAAAAAGAGGTTAGAATATTTTTTTTTGGTTCCCCACTGCTGGTAGGTATAGTTTGTGAGTATCAATGCAATTGCATGAATAATAAGATAACGTAAGCCTGTATGATACGTGGCCAGTTGAGCTATAGATAGTTTTGATTCTAAACCGTGAGCTCCAAATGCACCTAAAATGACATAAATGGTACAGAATATTGCTCCTGCTCGCATGTGATTGTGAGTGTTACGACTTTTCATGATTATTTTCGTGTTCGAAATTAATCAATTATGAAGAAGATAATCATCATTTTTGCTATGTCTTTGGTTCTTGGCTCCTGTGTGTCAGAAATAACAGATACCGTAGAAAAAATAGTCAATATAGACGCGGTAAAGTGGAACCCTACCATAGCTGTGCCGCTTATCCACTCTCGACTAAATCTCCAAGATTTGCTAGATGATGCAAATGTTGATGAGTACCTTAGGATAGGTGCAGATGGGAGCATCACTCTTGTATACTCTGATTCGTATGTAAGTAAAAAGGCCGAGGACGTTTTTAGATTAAGTGACCAATCTTTTTCGGAATCGTATAGTCTTTCTGCCTCAGAATTAGCCGTGCTTAATACTAGCGGTAGTCTTACGCTCAACTATACGAAAACGCTTGGCTTCAACACTGGGGGTAGTGAGATAGACCGATTATTGTTTAAACAAGGCTCTTTTGATTTGAGTATTTCTACTACCTTAGATCATGATGTTGTCTTAAGTATACGCATACCAGAAGCGAATAAAGGTTCTACTGTTTTTGAACCATCAGTAGTAGCCAACAGTTCAACCTTGCCCAATACGGGGAGTGTGAGTGAAAATCTAGGTGGACTAGAGATAGATTTTACCCAAACGGCACAAGGACATAGTGAGATGGATGTAGCTATAGAGATTGTTATAACCAGAAGAGGTACTAATCTGATAAAACCTCTAGAGGTGATTACCTATACCGCTGAGATGCTCAATCAAGGGTATACTCAGGTGGAAGGACTTTTTGGAAGTTTAGATTTTTCTACTTCTGGTGACGATACATTGAATATCCCATTTTTTGATAATAGCCAAGGGGGTTCTATTACTCTCGTAGATCCACGTGTTAAGTTTTTTTTTAACAACTCCGCTGGTGTTCGCATTGGTGCTAATGTGCTAAAATTTGATGGAATCAATGACGACGAAAATATGCTTTCACTTACTGGTTTTCCCTCGCCATTACCTATTCCTCAATTGGCCTCTAACGAAATAGGACAAACGAAGGAGGACTCATTTGAGCTCAATAAAGGTTCAAGCAATTTAGCTGCTTATGTAAATAATAGACCAACCAAAAATGTATATCAGCTTGATGTGCTAAGTGGCAATACAGCACAACGACAATGGCTGCTTGATACCAGTAGACTAGGGGCACGTGTAGAGATAGAAGTGCCACTAGAAGGAACCGCACGGGATTTTGCACTAGAAGTTAGCCAACCCTTCGAGCTGGAATTAGAAAACATATCAGACATAGAAGAAGTATTGATAAGGTTGTATACCGAAAATGGGTTTCCCGTAGATATCACTACACAACTCTATTTTGAGGACAGTATAACCAATACGGTTCTAGACTCTCTTCTGGCTACAGATTTGCTCATACTGCCGAGTGCCAACGTTGATGTGCAAGGAAAGGTGAGGAGTGCAAACCCTAAAACTACAGACGTAAGTTTAAATGCAACAAGTATTCAAAATTTGCAAAATGCGAATAGAGTGAGAATAAGAGCTACAATCAATACCCTGTTTGATAATGGTACACAACCTGATGTGAAGTTTTACAGTAACTATGACTTGCTCTTGCAGCTGGGTGTACAAGCGGAAGTATTAATAGAAAGAGAATTAGGCCGATGAAAAAAATTACACTACTGCTAGCTAGTATATTACTAGCCATAGGAATAAATGCACAGAGTAATATGACCCTTTATAACATGGGAAATGTACCACAAAGATTAACCATAAATCCAGCTTTAACCCCAGATTGCAAGTGGTATTTAGGAATGCCCATCTTGTCATCTACAGATATCTCTTTTGGTAGTAGTGCTCTTAATATATCGGATATTAACAATGCGTTAGATGTAAATAGTAGAGGTAATTATACCGTAAATCTTAAGACACTTGGTACGGCTCTAAACAAAGGGACCTTTGTTAATATTGGGATTAACCAAGAATGGCTAAATTTTGGGTTCGGGGTGAAAAAAAGTATGTTCACCTTTGGCATTACTGAGAAGATTAAGACACGCGTAGACTTTCCCACAGATTTGTTTAAGGTAGCGTTTGAAGGAAATGGAGGTCAAAATTTAGGCTACGCATTTAACTTCAATTTTGGATTAGATGTTCTTCATACCCGTGAGTTTGCAGTAGGGTATAATCGCAGCCTGCTCAATGAAAAACTAAGAGTAGGTGGCAGACTAAAGTATGTTCGTGGTCTAAATGTAATCAATACTAAAAATAATGATGTAATTTTCACAACAGATCCCAATACGTTTGCCTACACGGTGACAGCAGACATAGAAGTAAATACAAGTACACCAATATTAGACTCAGCACTTGGAGTGGACAACCCCTCTACACTCGTCCTCGGTAGTCCAAAGAATGGTGGATTTGGTATTGACCTTGGAGCTAGTTATGAGCTTACGGATAGAATTACGCTATCCGCTAGTATTGTAGATCTGGGAAGGATTTTTTGGAACGATTATACGACCAATGTGAAGTCTAGAAATCCAGGTGCTGCATTCACGTATCGAGGTGTAGATATAAATGAATACATCGGGGATTCTGTACAAGGTGGTGCTGGTTTTCAAGCATTATCAGACACTATACTAGATGTCTTTGCTCTGGATACGAATAATAACTCATTTAGTACGGGTCTACTGGGTGAGTTCTATATAGGGGGAAATATTCATTTAAATGACCGGCATAATGCAGGTGTTTTACTCTACGGTAGTTTCTATAATAGATCATTTTATCCGGCACTTACGCTCTCTTGGAATTCGGAATTTGGACGGATACTTGCCGTAAGTGGTAGTTATACTATTTCGCGTAGTAGTGCTACAAATATTGGTTTAGGGTTAGCTTTAAATCTAGGTCCTGAGCAGTTTTATGTAGTAGGAGATAATCTAGTAGGTACAGCAACGGGCAATCTACAAACGGTATATATTCGTTTTGGGTGGAACCATACTTTTGGTCGTAAAAAATACCAAAAGCAAAAAAGGAAACAAAAAAAGAAACCAACAGAATGAAGCCGTTAATATACTTTTGCTTATTTCTAAATGTAGCTTTGGTAGGCTGCAAGGAGGAAGATTTTATAATGCAAAACGACGATGAGATAAAACAATATCTCGCCGCAAATAACATCACTGCAGAAAAAACCGAAGAAGGATTGTACTACGTCATAACTCAGGAGGGTACTGGTGTAAATCCCAACATTGCCAATGAGGTTACCGTGCACTACAAGGGTTATTTACTCAGTGGTACTATTTTTGACAGTAGCTATGATAGGGGAGACCGGTCTACTTTCTCTTTAGGTAACGTAATAAAGGGATGGCAAATTGGCATACCTAAGTTAAAAGAAGGTGGTGCAGGTAGGTTGTTTATCCCGTCACATTTAGCTTATGGAGCAAATCCACCCAACGGAAGAATACCAGCGAATGCTGTTCTAGCTTTTGATATAGAACTATTTGAAGTACGTTAAATGCATTTATGGTACCTAAATTTAGTGCTTGCTAGATGTCGCCTTATTACTTAGACGTAGCCTAACTAATTCTACACCGGTTCGAAACCCGGAAGGGACTTTTGGTTTAGTCTTTTTCTAAGCGTTCTATAAACTCATCTACTCGTGATGTGATTTGTGTATAATTACCTTGATTTCTAAACCATGTTAATTGCCTTTTAGCATAGTTGCGTGTGTGCTGCTTCATTTTATCGATGGTGTGTTCTAACGTCCATTCTCCATCAAAATATTTAAAAAATTCCTTATAACCAACGGTATTTAATGCGTTTAGGTTTTTGTTGGCGTGCATTTTTCTGGCTTCTTCCTCAAATCCTTCTCGTATCATAGCATCTACTCGTTTGTTTATACGCTCATAAAGCTGACTGCGGTCCTTGTCTATGTAGTAGTAGGATACACGAAAGCCTTTATCTACAGGCTTTTTTTTAGATTTTTCTACCTCACCTTGTAGTATTTCAATTGCTCTAGATAGACGTTGTGGATTTGAATAGTCTACTTTGTCTCTAGGTACACCTGCAGCCTCTGCTATAGCTTGTAATGCGTCTATTCCTTCACTGTTTAGAATAAAGTTTAATTGTAGTCTAAGTTGCTCATTTTGAGTTGGCAAGGCATCTAAGCCTTCGGTAGCAGCTTTTATATACAAACCTGTGCCTCCAGCCATTATTACGGTATCATGTCGTGTAAATAAGTCTTTCAACTTGGTATCTACATCACGAGCATAGGAGCCAGCATCATAGTTGTGATGTATACTATGGGTAGCAATAAAATGGTGTGGTACTGCTGCGAGTTCTTCTCGCGATGGACGTGCTACACCTATTTTTAACTCTTTGTATAGTTGCCTTGAATCACATGAGATAATATCCGTGTCAATGTGTTGTGCCACTTTGATGGCAAAAGCAGTTTTTCCTACTGCGGTAGGTCCTGCAATAACAATTAGATGCTTAGTCAATTGGTTTGCCATCGTTTATCTGTGATTCATCTATTTCAGATTCGTCTACTTCGTCTCCAAATAGGTTGAATTCATCTTTTTCATCTTCTTTTTCTTCTTCGTCATCATCATTGTCTAGCTCATCGTGCAAGCCGTCTATCAAGCTATCTGCTTCTTTAAAAAGCTTCGCACTTGGGTCGTCTATTATGGTCTTTGGGTCTACAAATTGTTTTGGAGCAATCCCACTACTTTTAAAAATACTGGGATAATTTGTGCCTGCTTCTGCTTTATACAGTTTTATTACTTCAGCACGCAAGTTCCAGTTTCCCTCTGCCGCATCATAGTTGTATAAAAATTTCTGATGAGGATCATCTATAGACTTCCCCAATTCACTAGCTCCAGCGGCTCTAGCATTGGGTTTTGGCTCGGTACAATATTCGTCACTACCTCTCCAAGAGTCGTTAGCCTTGTAGAACGAGGCTGTACGCGTTTTGTCAAAATCAATAGCTTCTTGTATGGAGTTATGAAAGTCCCTAAATGTATTTTTTGCAGATACGTCTATTATCCTTTCCACATCATTTACGTCTTCAAACGTAACTCTAAATCTAAATACTAAACTCATTGCTTTTGCAAACCTAATTCTTTTCCTTTTTCTAGCACAAATTTTAATGCTTCATTATACTCGTTGGATATTGCACCATCAAGTATTGCATCTTTCAATGCTGTTTTTATTCCTCCTATTTCGCGGCTTGGGCCTATGCCAAAGATATCCATTATCTGCTGACCGTTTATAGGTGGCTGCCAGTTGCGTATCCTATCGCGTTCTTCTACTGCTGCTATATTTTTCTCTACGTTGATCAGATTGCCCTGAAAACGCTTCTCTTTCTCCTTGTTTTTCGTTGTAATATCACTTTTACACAATATCATTAGATTTTCTAGGTCTTCTCCTGCATCAAAAATGAGGCGTCTTACAGCAGAATCAGTTATATACTCTTTGGTTAAGGAGATGGGACGTAAATGGAGTTTTACGAGATTAATCACTCTACGCATATTTTCACCCAATGGTAATTTGAGCCTTTTAAATATAGGCTTTACCATACGTGATCCTTTGTCTTCGTGTCCATGAAAAGTCCATCCTTCTCCTGCTACAAATCGCTTGGTAGGAGGTTTGGCAATATCGTGCAATATCGCAGACCAACGTACCCAGAGGTTATTTGTCTTCTCGCAGCATTGGTCTAGTACTTGAAGGGTATGATAAAAATTATCTTTGTGTCCTTTGCCCTCTCTTATTTCTACTCCTTGTAGTTTTACCATCTCTGGAAAAAAGTCATGCAGTAGTTTAGTGTCAAATAGTATTCTGAATCCAATGCTAGGTTTTTTAGACAGGATAATCTTATTGAGCTCATCTGTGATACGCTCTTGTGAGATTATAGACAACCGATTGGCTTCTGTTTTTAGTGCCTTGAAGGTGTTGTCTTCTATTTTGAAATTGAGTTGGGTCGCAAAACGTGCTGCACGCATCATACGCAGGGGGTCATCACTAAAGGTGATATGTGGATCTAGCGGTGTCTTTATACTACCATTTTGTAAGTCCTCTAATCCCCCAAAAGTATCTACTAGCTCACCATAGTTTTCTTGGTTTAAGCTAATTGCCAATGTATTAATGGTAAAATCTCTTCGGTAGATGTCATCTAGAAACGTACCGTCTTCGACCTTTGGTTTACGACTGTCTCTATCATAGGATTCTTTTCGTGCTCCTACAAATTCAAATTCCCAATCATCTGTTTTAATTTGTGCTGTACCGAAATTCTTGAATACATTGAAGTGAGATCCTTTTAGTCTTTTCTGAACAGCACTAGCCAAAGCAATGCCACTGCCCACTGTTACAAAATCTACATCTTTGGAACTGCGTTTCAAATAAATATCGCGAACAAATCCACCTACCACATAGGTTTGAAATCCGAGCTTTTGTGACTCTTCTGAAACGGTTTTAAAAATAAGATGTGATAGGTACTCTTTCACTGCGGGACGAAGGTATAAATAATTGAATAATGATACCTTTTAAAGGTTGTTTTTGTGAAATAATAACTGCTTCAATAAATGCCGTTTCTACGATACTGTAATGTCTGGGGTGCTAGATAGGGGAACTTAAAGTGACGAGATGATATCCTGCGAGTGAGTGCCAAAATAACGACAAGATAAAGTATCTTTGCTTGCAATGAAGATCACCTTCTTAGGAACTGGAACATCACAAGGCGTGCCTATCATAGCGTGCAATTGTATAGTGTGCCAGTCAACCGACTCTAATGATAAAAGACTGAGATGTAGTGTGTTGATAGAGGCAGAGAATACCACTTTTGTCATAGATACTGGGACTGATTTTCGTTATCAAATGCTGCGAGAGGGTACTATGAAGCTTGATGCAGTGGTTTTTACCCATGAGCACAAAGATCACATAGCTGGGTTTGATGATATTCGCGGTTTTAATTGGAAGTCCAAAAAGCCCATGGAGGTGTATGCCACACCCAACGTAGAGATAGCCTTGAAACGCGATTTTCATTATGCATTCGGAGAAAAGAGATATCCTGGAGTACCCAGCCTCAATCTACATATTCTGGAGAATAAGCCCTTCACTGTTGGAGACCTAGACGTAATGCCCATAGAAGTAATGCACTATAAGTTGCCAGTGTTTGGATATAGAGTAGGAGATTTCTCCTATGTTACGGATGTCAATTTCATCTCTAACGAAGAAAAACAGAAACTAAAAGGAAGTAAAGTGCTTGTGATTAGTGCACTAAAGCAGAGTGAGCACATCTCGCACTATAGCCTAGAGCAGGCCATTTCTGTGGCTAAAGAAGTTGGGGCGGAGCAAACGTATTTTACGCACATGAGTCACCAGATGGGCCTTCATTCTGAGGTAGATGCTCAACTGCCAAAAGGAATGAACTTGGCGTATGATCGATTGGTAGTGGATCTTTAGTCTACCATTGTACAAATGGATGTGCTACTAAATTGGAATTGTAGTAGCGGGCATCTGCAGATACTTCTTCGCCTACCCACTCTGGTTTTTCAAAAGGCTCCTCTTCTGCACCGAGTTCTATTTCCGCAACCAGAAGTCCGCTATTGGCTCCTGAAAACTCGTCTATTTCCCAGATATGCTTTCCTATTGTAATGGTATAGCGTGTTTTTTCTATCAGGTTTTTTTGGCACAGAAGAAGCATTTCTTCTGCATCTTGCATGGGTATTTCATACTCAAACTCACTACGGCGTATACCGGTGTTTTTACTTTTGACAGTGAGCATAGCTCTATCTGAACTTACGCGTACGCGTACAGTAGATTCTGGTGTAGTACTTAGGTATCCTTGTTTTAGCAAAAATGAGCCAGTTACTAATGCTCTCCAGTCTTGATTTGCGAGTAAAAATTTGCGTTCTATTTCGTGGGCCATTATCCTAGTATATTCCACGAAAGTAGCTTAATATTAGGGTATTATGTGTTCTGTAAACATAGAATTTTACTCCATTCTACGTGAACTCTGCTTGCCTACCAGTAGACTAAGATGAAAGTAGAGCCACAATAGAGCAGATAGGGCATAGATGGGCTGACCTCCTACTAATGTGATGATCACAAATCCTCCAGCAAGTAAGGTAGAGCTGAGGAGGCCAATGGCCACATAATCAAGTGATAAACTACTAAATCTGCGACTGGGGTAAAAGTCCTTGCGGAGTACTACAGCGTGCAAAGCGAACCAACCTATTAAAAAAAAGAAGGTTTTTTTATAACTCTCGTAGCTTGGCAACTCATGTGGGGACCATGGTGGAGACAAGTCGCGAGCTACTGTTACTAAGTTGTCTGCATAGTAACTTGCTAAAGAGAATGAAATCGCCATTATACCTGTAATCACGATTGTGATAGTCTTACGTGGACTCTTTATTTTTTTGATACCAACATACATTACAACGCACCTAAGTATGCCTAACAAGAAGATACAGATGCTATAGTCTAGCAATCGGTATTTGTTGGTGCTGTACTTGTCTTGTATGATGTAATAGTGTTGGGCGGCGTCTGTATCGCCAATTGCTGATACTTCTGCTGAAAAGTGAGATGCATTCAAATACACAGGTAAAGAATGACTGTAAAGAGCCAAACCTACACCGATGATTATTAAAAGTACACCAATTCTCACCTTGATAGTACGTATACACAAGGTAAATAGTTTGGAATTACGTAGACTTAAACGATACCCATTGCTCCTTATTAATGCTGAAAATATGAAACGATCTAATCTGCTTTTCGAAGGCCATACCATTTTTGATGGCTACTTTTTCTGAGGCAATGTTGTCTACGTGTACCATAGAGATTAGAGAGTCCGCTAGGTTATTTTCAAATGCATAGTCTCTAAATGTTGTTGCCGCTTCAAATGCGTATCCTCTGCCCCAAAACTCCGGAAGAATGGAGTAACCTATCTCTAGTCGCTCAGTGTTTTGAATAGTTTGAATTAGCAGACCACCTTGGCCTAAGAGTTGTCCGGTCTTTTTGTCAATGATTGCATGCATATTGCCTAAGTTATTTTCTTGTCTGTGAAATGACTTGTCAAACCACTGCTGACAGCGTTCTCGTTGTGTCAATTTTTGGTCCATGTCTAAGAATATAGCTACTTCATTGAGGGCAAATAGGGGCATCCAGGCATCAAAGTCATCTAGATCTAAGGATCTGAACGTGAGTCGCTTGGTCTCTAGGTGTGTGAGTTGATAACGCATAGTGACATCATAGATTTGTTGTTATATCAAATTCACTTCCATATCTAACCGTATCTGGTACGTGTCTAGCACATTCTTTTGTATGTCTTTGGCTAAGGCATGTACTTCATTGCCTTGTGCTCCGCCATAGTTTACAAGTACGAGTGCTTGCTTAACATGGCTGCCTGTATTGCCTACACGCTTGCCTTTCCACCCAAGGCTCTCGATGAGCCATCCTGCGGGTATTTTTACCTTACCATCAGGTGTTGGATAGCTCTTTATATCCGGAAATTTTATTTTGAGTGTATCAAAGTGTGCTTGTTCTATAATTGGGTTTTTGAAAAAACTACCGCTGTTGCCCAATACAGCTGGATCAGGTAATTTACTTTGGCGTATAGCTATCACTGCATTACTCACATCACGTATGGTAGGGTTGGTGATGTTTTCCTCTTGTAGGTAGTTCTCTATGTCTCCATAGCTGGTATTCAGTTTGTGGTCTTTCTTGGTAAGGCGTATGCCTATATCCGTTATGAAGTATTTGCCTTTAGCTGCTTTCTTAAAGATACTCTCTCGGTAGCCAAATTTGCACGCTTCATTGGTGAAGCGTACTTTCTTCAGTGTTTCTATTTCTACTGCACCTACGTACGTGAGTATATCTTTTATTTCTTTTCCGTAGGCCCCTATGTTTTGCATAGGGGCAGCACCTACCGAACCGGGTATTAGGCTCATATTCTCTAGGCCACCAAAGTTGTTTTCTATGCAATACAGTACAAGGTCATGCCAGTTTTCGCCACTAGCCACTGCCAGCTCTATGTAGTCTTCATCTTGAGTTACGGTGCATATCCCACGTGTTTGGTTTATGATAACTGTACCATCTATATCGCCTGTGAGCAGTATATTACTGCCTCCACCTATGAAAAGACAAGCTGTAAGATTAGGAATTTGCTCAAGTTGCTTTGTTTCCGATAGGAGAATAATTTCTTTGGCACTAGCTGCTATACCAAATGTATTATACTTTGCTAGTGATTTGTTGGTGTTTAAAATACTCACAATGCAATAGTAGGGTGGAGGTTTAAGAAAAATTCGTATTTTTCCCAACAAATAAACACAGTATGAAAAAAATAACCACCTTATTGTTCGGTATTGTACTACTGGCTGCGGCATGTAAAGACGATGACAAGGAAATTGTGATCACTGTACCGCAAGAGTTATGCGATAGCCTTGACATACTGTATACACAAGATGTGGCTCCTCTATTGGAAGAAACAGGCTGTTCTGGTCCATACTGTCATGGAAGTGGAGCAGGTGGTGTGAACCTAAGTGATTGGGCAAATACCAAGACAGCTGCTGAGAATCCAAAATTTTTGAAGGCAATAAAACACGAGCTAGGAGCTAGTCCAATGCCTAAGGGACGAGACAAACTCAATGATCAGCAGATAGAGACTATCGAGTGCTGGATTAAGAGCGGTAGCCGTGAGTAGTAATAAATACCTATTCATTTTAACTCAATGTTAAACGTGCGGCTATTTAATCGCAACTGTCATTTCTCTTTTACCATTTGCACCTTGAGGGTGCTCTAGTTTGTATCCAGCTGCTTTTAGGTCACGCTTTAGTTGACCAGCGGCAGAGTACGTGGTAAGTACACCTCCTGGTTTTGTTGCATTATACAGTTTTTGAAAAATAGCAGCATTCCATAGTTCTGGTTGTTTCTTTGGTGCAAAAGCATCAAAAAAGATACACTCGTATCGGTTGTCTTCCACTATTATATATTCCAGTTTTTGGGTGGTCTTGTGCAACGTAAAGTATTCAGATACCTTCTCTTTAGCTTCCCATTCTGCAAGATGCAGTTTGTTGAATAGTTCGGGATCATTGAGTAGCTCTCCATAGCCGATCTGCTCTACTAAGTCAAAGGGAACTTGAAAAGGCTCAAGGGTATGATAAAAAATACTGCGTTGTTTCTCTGATGCGTATTGAGCCGTTAGCATTCCGTTTAGTCCAGTCCCAAATCCAACCTCTAGTACGTGTATGTTGCCATGTGTACGGTCTAGTCCTTCTTGCAAAAAAACGTGCTGAGACTCAGATATTGCACCGTTTCTACTGTGATACGTTTCATCCATACTCGGTATATATAGGGTATATTCACCTGTTTTAGTCTCTTGCAACTCCATGGCTCAAAGGTATTTATTTTCACTGCAACAGGCTATTTTGTGTCAGTAAGAATAGGTTTCGGTGACGGTTCTTTTCGGTAACCGTGCGTGTTTCTGCATAATTATTTTTCGATTAATATTGCACCTATCATGCAACCAAAATTATTATCGATAATAATACCAGTATACAACGAGGAAAAAACGATACACCTTATTCTCGATAAGATTCAAAAGGTAGAGCTACTAGGCGGTATGCAAAAAGAGATCGTAATGGTAGATGACCGCTCGTCTGACAACTCTTGGGAACGATTAGAACAGTATCAAGCAGATAATCCAGACACTAAGGTTTCGCTCTACAAGCATGAGATAAATAAAGGCAAAGGTGCAGCATTACATACGGGTATAAAGGAAGCCGTTGGTGATTTGATAATCATACAGGATGCAGATCTTGAGTATGATCCGTTTGAGTACAACGAGTTGCTCAAGCCTATAGTAGATGGAGAAGCAGATGTAGTGTATGGTTCACGTTTTATGGGAGGTAAACCGCATAGAATTTTGTTCTTTTGGCACAGTATAGGAAATGGTATGCTTACATTAATGAGCAACGCGATGACTAACCTGAATCTGACCGATATGGAGACGTGTTACAAGCTTTTTAAAGCAGATATCATAAAGGGATTGGACCTAAAAGAAAATCGTTTTGGTTTTGAACCAGAAGTAACGGCTAAAATAGCGCGTATCCCCAAAATACGTATCTACGAAATAGGCATATCGTATTATGGTAGAACCTACGAAGACGGCAAAAAAATTGGCTGGAAAGACGGTGTGAGAGCTTTGTACTGTATACTGAAGTACAACCTTTGGGCTAAGAAATAGTCTGAAGTTACCTGTGTTGATTTGCTAATTGATTTTCACAATTATTCTCGCCTCTCTATCGTCTTTACTAAACGCTTATCTTTTAGACGATTTCCTTCTCTTTACGGGCATTTACAAATAAGACATTCCCAATATTATCATAACCCGTAAAGTTCTGGTAACCGTCATGCTTTACTTTCTCGTAGCGGAATCCTACTATCGTAAGGTCTGCATCACGGGATCGTTCATTGATTACCTCTTTATTGGTTACTTCTTGAGATTTAGGTATGATTTCTATGTTATTCGCAGAAATAGGAAGTCTGCCTGTACTTATCATCTTCTGCATGGCTATGCGTTGCTCATCTACCTCATCTTCGGGTGTTAAACTAAATAATTTTATCTGTCCGCCTTTGCTCCAGTCTGGATGCCCAAGTATGATATAGGCAATGTATATCATCAAGTTTGCATTTTGGAAATCACTACTTGTAATCCAAAGGTGCATCTCATTATTGAAGCCAAAGTCCTTATCACTACTTGCGAGCACGCATATGTCATAGTCTACAGCTTTGGCTAGTCCTATGTGATCTACTATCTCTTTACAACCATCTTCTTGGTGTTTGTTAAACTCAAAGAGAATCATGTTGTTCTCCTGCCCAGAAATACCAGGCAGTTGTAAAGCTTGAGATATACTCGCCATGTAGGTAGGGTTTACAAGCGTGTCGACAAAGACAGAGCTATCAGAAATCTGAGTCATTTTTACCAAACGCAGTTGATCTGCCTGTGCTTGTTTCATGCTTTCTGAACTTAGGTAGCCGTCCCTGTGGTGTATGTAGGTTCCAAAACCGATGCGATGACTTATCCATCGGAGTAAGTCAAAAGATGCAAAACGATCAAATGAATCTTTAGATATAGCTACTACAGATGGTCTCCAAGCATCATCCGCATTGGCTTTTCTCTTCTGCAAAAAGACTTGTATATTCCTACTTACTTGGAATATTACGCTACTAAATATTGCTGCCATATCACCCTTCTTTTGGTAGAGACCAAGCACCAAATAAATGACTACCATGAGCACAATTGCGGTAATGGCATAGATGGTATTTATCTTAAACATCAGAGCAACACACATCACTGCACCCAACAAAGAAATGTACCACTTACTCTTGAATGAGGGTCTGTAACCCGGATTGGAAGCAAAGTTTTCGAAGAGTGAAATCAGACATATTGAACCATAGGTTACCATAAAGAACATAGAGATAACCTCAGCAACGGCATTCACATCTCCCATGAGTACAAAGAAAAAAGCGATTACACATGTAACCAATGATGCGTTTACGGGTTCATTATTACTTGATTTTACTTTGCCCAGCCACCTGTTTAGTCGAGGTATCGGAACTATTTTATCGAGCGATATAGCATTTAGGGTACGTGGGGCAACCATCACACTACCAAGAGCAGATGATATAGTCGCTGCGGCAAGTCCTATTGGGATAATAGGCCACCACACGGCAATATCTGCCATAATTAGTTGGTTGTCGATGTTTCCGAGGTCAGCACCGCTCGCACTATTGCCCAACTTGAAAGCAATAAAGATATAGATAACCATACCAATAGTGGTAGCTGCTAGTGTTCCCAAAGGAATGGATTTTTTAGGATCTTTTAGATCTCCAGAAAGTCCTACTCCCGCGGTCATTCCTGTAAATGCAGGAAAGACTATGGCAAAGACAAAGAAGAAGTCGTTTTTGTTCTCATTCCAATGAAAAGCATCTGGAGTAACAAAGCCTTCTACTGGTCCCCCAGCAAAAAACATGACCAATGACACCGCTAATATTGCTACTACTACATAGAGCAATGTCATACCACTGCTGGCACCTTTGGTAAGCATAAGCCATGAAAGAAGTAAAACGGATATAATGCCGATGACCGTTTTGTTGATAGCAAAGGGGAGGTGCTCGTTAATAAAAGGTAGGAGAGGTTCAAAGGCTTCTGTAAATGCAATGAGATAGAAGGCCACGGATATGGCTTGGGAGAGATAAAGTGCAATACCAATAGCCGCCCCAATGGTGAGCCCAAATGATCGTGAAATGATAAAGTACTCGCCGCCACCCTCCACTTTTTGATTTGTGGCGATTTCTGCCAGAGCCATGGCGGTAGGTATGGTGACCATATGTCCCAATAGCACTATCCCTAGTGTTCCGTATACTCCCACCTGACCTACTGAGTAGCCAAAACGCAGGAACATGATTGCCCCAAGAATAGTGGATATCGCCGTTAAAAATACGGGAGCTATGCCAAATTTGCCCTTAGGATTTAGTGAAGTAGATGCCATGTACAATACGCTATATTGGAAACAAATGTGGTTAAAAAAATCATTGGTTTCTTAAAACAGCTGAATTCTTTTCTAAAAAGCTGCTCTTGTTTTGACAAAAGAGGCAGCTAGTTTAATGCTTCCTTGTAGGTAGCCAAGCAAAGTTCGCGTGCGGCCTTGTGTTCCACTATTTCTTTTGGATAGGAGGCTGTGCCCCATTCGGGTATCCATTTTTTGATATAGATATGCTGTTTGTCAAACTTTTCTATCTGCGTGTACGGGTTAAAAATACGAAAGTATGGAGCAGCATCTACACCACTTCCTGCTGCCCACTGCCATCCACCGTTGTTGCTAGCTAGCTCAAAATCCAATAATTTTTGTGCAAAATAGGCCTCACCCCATCGCCAGTCTAGGAGCAGGTGCTTGGTAAGAAAACTGGCCACTACCATACGCACTCTGTTGTGCATAAAGCCTGTAGCATTGAGTTCACGCATTCCTGCATCTATAAGACCATAGCCCGTTTTGCCTTCACACCAGGCCTTGAAATGCTCTTCGTTTTGAGACCACCTGATGGCATCGTACTTTGGTCTAAAACTGTTGCCTACCACATGCGGGAAGTGGTGTAATATTTGAATATAAAAATCTCTCCAAATTAGTTCATTGAGCCATTTCTCGCTGGCACTTTTGCCTTTAGCGGTCTTGTTGCGTATGCTTACTGTACCAAACCTAAAGTGAACCGATAGGCGTGAAGTACCTTCTATGGCGGGAAAATTTCTCTTCTCCTCGTAGTTTTTTATTTTTCCGAGTGTAGTCGTTTTGCCTGGGAAGTTGATTTTACTTTTGGTAAAACCCATTGCTTCGAGTGATATGATGTCCTCCGCTGCTATTTTATTGAAGTGGTTAAAATACTTCTCCGTTTGGTAGGGTTCTAGGTGATCTGCTGTAAGTGCTGCCTTCCACTTTCTACTATAGGGCGTGTATACTACGTATGGAGTTCCATCATCCTTGAGTATTTCGTCCGTCTCAAAGATAACGTGGTCCTTGTAGGTATGGAATGTTGCATTTTTGGTATGCAGAAAATCCTTTATTCTCTCATCTCTCTTGACTGCGTATGGTTCATAGTCTTTGTTGGCGTATACACCGATAGGTTTATGTTCCTCTACTATTTGTGGCCATAGCACTGTAGGGTTTCCATAGTATACTTGTAAGCCGCTGCCTAGTTCTTTTAGCTCTCGGTGCATAGCACACAGTTCTGTGTGTATGAACGAGACACGAGCATCATCTTTTGCTTCCAGTTTATTCAGTATCTCTGTATCAAATATAAAGATACATTGCACGTTGTTTCCACTTTTTAATGCGTGGTATAAAGCAGCATTGTCTGCTAGCCTTAAGTCTCTTCTAAACCAGTGTAATACTGTACTCATAATGCTTTTAGTGCTTCTTTAAGGTTAATGTATTTTTGCATATTCAATTTTTTGAGCTTGGGTGAAGTTACTCTGTAGCTGTTGAGCAACGTGGCAGATGCCTCTCCCAAAATTAGCTTGAGTATAAAGCCGGGTACATTAGGCAAAAAAGCCATAGCTCCTTCGTTTTGTGCTATCTTACTTACAAAGTCATTCATCTGGAAAGGCTCTGTGCCCACAGGATTGTATACTCCTGCTGGTACTATATTGGTGAATATTCCTTCTATGAGTTGTGCAAACTCCTCTTGGTGCGTGTAGGCTGCCCACATTTTGCCATTCCCAAAAGCAGATGCTACGTAATAGCGTGATAATTTGCTCAAGGTTGCGTAAACACCGCCTGCTTTGCTAAGGTATAGAGCGATACGGAGCGTACTCTTTTTACCTTGCTCCAAGTGGTCTGATGCTTTTTCCCAATCTACGCACAATTGTGCCATGAAATCTATACCAGAAGGAGATTCTTCTGTGAGCAAAGTATCCCCACTATCTCCATAGTAGCCCATGGCACTACCTTGTATGAAATGTTGAATAGGTACTTCGTTCTGGTTAATGGAATCCACCAGAAATTTTGTGCTAAGTATACGAGAATCGCGTAGTTCTTTTTTACGTTTGGTTGTCCATCTGCCACCTATGATGGAACTACCTGTTAGGTTAATAACGTAGACTGTATCCACAAAAGCCGTTAGATCTATGGTTTTAGTAGCAATATCCCAGTGATAAATACCCTTAGTTTTATCCGTAGGCTTTCTACTCAGTATTTTTATACCATATCCGTTGGTTTTTAAGTAGTTGCTAACTTCTGTACCTATTAGTCCTGAACCGCCTGCTATTAGTACGTTTTTCATTGTAAATGAAACGCTTGAAGATGTTAATAGTTTCATACGTAAGAAAAGGAGGTACTCATTGCTTTTCTTAAGACACTTACGGATTGACACTTTGTGTCAGATTCTAAATTTTCAAATCCTTTTAATTAGTAAAAAAGACACACCTTTGTGGTGTGAACGGTACAACCTTACAGATACGTGGATACCATTGTGACGCTTATGGCCATGTGAATAATGCCCGCTACTTAGAACTCCTAGAAGAGGCTAGGTGGACATTCCTAGAACCTGCTCTCAAGGAAAAATTTTTTGATACACGAAACCTTCTATTTGTGGTGGTCAACATAAATATATCCTACAAGAAGCCACTGGTTCCTGCACAAGTTGTGGACATAGAAATTACGAACGTGACTTACAAAAATAAGAGTATGGTGGTACGCCAAATTATTTCTGATAAACGTACTAGAGAGTTGGCTTCTGAGGCTATGGTAACTTTTGTGCTGCTCAATAGCCAGACAGGCAAGCCAGAGACTATTACTCCAGAGATAATAGCCAAGTTTGATGAATTAACAGAAATGAGAAATGATTAGTCGCATTTCACGTTGGTTGTTCGAAGATATATGGGGTTGGAGCATAACAGGGCCAATTCCTACCATACCCAAGTATCTAATCGTAGTAGCTCCACATACAAGTAATTGGGACTTTCTGATTGGCGTATTGTTCAGGAGATACACTAAGGGTTTTGATCCAAAATATTTGGCTAAAAAGGAACTTTTTGTATGGCCTATAGGTTACTTTTTTAGAGCATTGGGCGGTTTTCCTGTGGAACGCAGTAAGAACACCAATTTTGTAAATTCGCTGGTAAATGTATACACTAAGGAAGAAAAATTTGTGACCACGATTACCCCGGAGGGTACACGAAATTATAGCCAAAAATGGAAGACAGGTTTCTACCATGTAGCCAAGAATGCAAATATTCCGATAGTACGTGTTGCTTTCGATTACGCTACTATGCATGTGGTCTTTGATGAACCGTATGTTATTACAAAAGGAGTAGAGGATACCGTAGACGAATTTAAACAGTATTTTAGTCAGTATACAGGGAAGAATCCTGAAAACGGTGTGAAATGGCCATAGTCAAGATCGGAATGCTTAACATGTAAGCATTCTTCAATAATAAGTGGGATAGTTTGGCATGAGATAGTGCCGCTAGTCAAAAGCCACGCATGATTATTGGTAGGGACAATCTTATCATTTGCCCTGCACCCGTACAAATGCATTTTGTCCAAATCAATGTGAACATTAATTGTGCTAAAGTTTTAATATTGCCCCATACAATAAAACGATGTGGTTTAGTTTTTCGACAAATTTTTTAATTTTCATTACTGCAGTAATACTCTATTTTTTTTACGATAAAGGCTTGGTTTCTTTATACTACAAAGCTTTTGTGGTATTCACAGGTATTGCTGCTCTCGTGGCAGGCTTTGGTCATTTGCCTGTTTCTGAGCCTTCTGTGGGTCTAAACATACTCTACGTTAGTAGAGTGATTAATTTTATATCTGTTTATTGTTTCATACACGGTACTTTGCTGTCTTTCAATTATCTGCAACACAAAAATTACATGGGTATTCAAGTATCTGTATTTGTTGGTTTTGTGGTTTGGCTTACGGTGCACAATGTTTTTACTCCAGTTATTGTATACAGTATTTTAGGTTTAATAGTCGTCGGAGTTACGAGTTATCTGCTCAATTATAAAGCCCATACAGAGGCTGCAATCCGTGTTCTTAGCGGAGTGTCTATCTTAGCTGTATCTGCGATTGTATTCAGTATTTTTAAGTCTGACGATAATACCATAGCTGCGGATATAGGTCATGTTTTGGTGTCAATAGCACTCGTCGTGTTAATGGCTGGTTTTAATAAATTAAATAAAAATGAAATTGCGAAATAATTGGATAATCCTCTTGGTCGGATTTACGCACGTGGCTAGTGCTCAAGTAGAGGTGTTGGGTGAACGAGAGAAAACCTATGATACGGTTGATTCACTTGTGGTCCGTTCGGTATTTGACGAGGCACTTATCAACGGCAAAAGCTATAATCAGCTCAACTATTTGTGTAAAGTTATTGGTAAACGGATAACCGGGAGTCAGCAAGCAGAAGATGCCCTAGAGTGGGCACAGAAGGAAGTAGAAAGATATGGTACAGACCGAGTTTATATGCAAAGTGTAGAAGCGGAACACTGGATACGCGGAGATAAAGAAAGGGTCAGTATTGATGGAGATAGGGGCATTTCGCTAAAGTCTTGTGCATTGGGTGGTTCTGTAAGTACAAATGGACCGCTGCAAGCTCAGGTAATAGAAGTGAAAGGTATGGAAGACCTCAAGAACTATAACGTGGGAGACATTAAAGGCAAAATTGTCTTCTACAATGAGCCAATGGACAAAAAGAAAATTAACACTTTTGAAGCCTATGGGGCATGTGTATCACAACGCTACAGCGGTGCGTCAGAAGCAGCAAAATATGGTGCGGTTGGTGTACTGGTGCGTTCTCTGACTACACTTACAGACGACTTTCCACATACAGGTAGTATGGGCTACACTTCTGGAACAAGTAAGATTCCTGCAGCTTCCATAAGTACAAGGGACGCAGATATACTAAGTCAATATATAGCAGATAGCGGTACAGCTAACATTACTATGAACTTCAACTGCTATACGGCGGAAAATCCCGTAACTACCCATAATCTTATCGCAGAGATAACCGGTAGTGAGAATCCGGAACAGATCATTGTTTTTGGTGCACATATAGATAGCTGGGATAAGGGAGAAGGTGCTCACGACGATGGAGCGGGAACTGTTCAATGTATGGAAGTGCTCAGACTCTTTAGAGAAGTAGGCATTCGTCCGCGTAACACGATTCGCATGGTTCTGTATATGAACGAGGAAAATGGCAATAGGGGAGGAAAGACGTATGCTCATAGAGCAAAGCTGGCCAATGAGTCTCACATCTGTGCCATAGAGAGTGATAGAGGAGGTTTTAGCCCTAGGGGCTTTAGTATAGATGCCACGTCAGATCAAGTAGCACATGTGGCTAGTTGGGAAGGCTTATTAGAAGAGTACGGGTTGCATTTTTTTAAAAAAGGATACAGCGGTGTAGACATAGGACCGCTTAAAAACAAAGAAAATCAGGTAGATAGCAACCTGTTTTTGATGGGACTTTATCCTGATCCACAACGGTATTTTGACTACCACCATTCCGATGACGATGTCTTTGAAAACGTGAATCAACGTGAGCTAGAACTGGGCGGTGCAAGTATGGCTACTATGGTTTACTTGGTAGACAAGTATTGGTATTTGTTTAGCAGATAGTATCTTTCGCCTATGAAAAAACTCATTTTTCTCAGTATCCTGTTGTACAGTGGTAGTGCATTTGCTCAGTTAAGTGTAAATCACTTGGGGCTTAATTTTAATTTTAACGTAGGTTATAGAGCACCCAATCGACTAATAAAAGAATTTTATTCTATACCAGGAGTAAACGTATCCTCTTCGATAAAGAATGTTTCTGTAAATCGGGTTTTTAGCGACTACAAAGTTGGTTTTAATACGACCAAGTATCGCTTTTTACAATTTGAAGGGAACGTATTGCAAGGGATAGAGTTTATTAACTACTATGATTCAGACGGTAATTTCAATAGTAATACACCCTTAACTAGTATATCTACTGCTATCGAGAGCTCGTTAATAGGATTACGTACTATGACAAAGGCTTCTACAGACTTGGAACGCAGATTTATCTTTAATTTTGGATTGGGAATTGAAGGGCTTTTGGCTTATGACTTGACAAAAGAAGGATATACGACTGAATGGACGAGTTCGAATTTTGGGTCTGATAGTGAACGTACCTTTCTGGAGTCTACAGCCATCAAAAATTATGGGAGTGTGAATCTCGTTCAGCAAGCTGGGATGTCCTTCAGACTAGGAAAAGATGAGACGAAGTATCCGTTTAATAAAGTATTGATTGAGGTCAACTTTCAGATAGTCAGCAACTTTACCATTGCGGGAGCAGATGTGTACCGATACAGAACTAGTGGAGGTGTTTTTGGGCTTACTTACGAGTTTAGGTAAAACCTATAAGATAATTTCTCTGCGATGGTACAACATACATATAGCCTACGGCCAGCGATAGAACTGTAGTATCTGAGTATAAAAATAAGAGAGATATTATTTTCTGCATCAATACCATCTTAACGAGAAAACCATATTTAATTTTTTGGTTCTAGTTTACTTAAGAAATTAGCTACGGTACGCGGACTTGCTGAACGTATTCTGAATTTTCCTTTATTCATCTTGGGCCCTTTTTCTTTTAGTATGTCATTGAACTCTTTGTCTGTACTTGTTACTGTTACACTACCCAAGTAATAATCTATAAAGAACCAGTCATACTTGCTTACTTCTAAGTATATGGTGTATCTCGTAGAGCTTCTTCGCTTGGTTATAGCTATACGTGAGTCTATTTGTTTATTAATTTGCTTACCATTTATAGTGGCTACATGTATGGGTTCGTAACTCAGAAATTGTCGTTTGATAGGAGAATAGTGTAAGCTAACATTACTAAAGAACATATTGCGATTCAAGTCTCCTTGTGGTTTTAGCTCGCCAGTAGCATCTACATCTGATAGTGCTTTATTGAGCTCCTTATCATCTAGGTATTCTGCCATAGCTTTTTCAACCATTTCTGTATTATTTTCGGCTAATTCATTGTCGTTTTCACTCATTACTGCTGCTATTCTGTTGTAGCACTCTTCTGGTAGTCTAAGATTAAGAGCTAGGATACTGCTTATAACAAAACTAGAATCTGTTGGCAGCTTACGCAAATTACCTGCCATTAAGCCATTGAAATTTTCGTCTTTGCCCAGTCCGAATTCTATTTTACCCTCGCTATATACTTCTTGGGTAGCATCGTTGTAGGAGAGGTAGTTGCCTCTTAATCCATTTTCGAGCAATTTTGTACTATCTCCTACATAGAAAGTAGTATTGGTCTCATCGTAGTAAAAAATACCGCTGTCATTGGTCAATTCCATGTCTGCGTAACTACGCTTAAAATTGAACATGGTAGGGTAAATGTGCACACTATCATTGGCCACGCTTATGGCTGCGTACATGTTACGTCTGTCTTCGTTGAGAATTTCTGTAGCAGGTATTAGTACGTTCTGAGGATCTGGTTGCCCTTTATATCGAAACCAAGCACTCGGGTAATCTTTTAAGCTATGCATTGGTTTTACGTATCCATTGAAGACTACGTCTTCTTCGTGACTGTGTATTTCTGTATTCCCTTTGTACCCAATCTTTGGACTTAATTCAAACCCTGTACTATCAGATACATAACCACTTATGATAAGTGTGGTGTCGCCTTTTCCCTTTACACGTATTTTGTTGAATTGGAGTATTTGATCTGTAGCATACTTGTCTTTGAATTTATATGAACCGTTTCCTGCCAGTGAATACCTCCCTAATACAACCAAGCGTGCGTCAAATAATTGGTGATACTTGTTCGTTCTATTCGACAATAGTTCACTCTGTAGCAAGGGTTGCATATCAGCATCTTCTCGTATCTCAACTGTTTCCTCATTTGGGAATACTCTACTGTCCGCTACATCTATGTAAGGAACGTTTTCTGCGTATATAATACCAAGTTTCATGTCAAACAAAGCTTTGGTGCTCTCAAAGCGTAAACCTTGTTGCTCATACTTAGTGCTTACAAAGTATGATTTCTCTTTGCTTAAGAGTGGTCCCTTGTTTAGCTCAATTGTTTGTGCATTCATATCCCACTTGTACTCATCCATAGTACTTGCGTATGAGTTGAAAGGGAAACCGGTTAGCTTACCTTTTTCGTTTTGTTTAAAATCGCCTATACGTGCAGTGAAATCTACATCAGACTTCATATTGCTAGACGAAAATGCGATTTTGTCAGCTGTAATAGCACCGATCTCTATAACAGAAACCTCTGCTCTCACTCGGTTAGGTCTATATTTCATATCTGAAGATGTAAACTTGGTATTGTCCCAGGTTAGTTGTCCTTCACCCGCTATTTCTTTACTTGTTTGAATGAGTGCACCTGTGAATTTTTGTTTGTCTCTCAAGACATTCACGCTATGACCATTTGTATTGATGAACATAGAGTCTTTATTTGGCAACCATTTGGTAAGTACGTCTTTGGCAAATATGTTTGGATATTTTTCGTTCTCATTTACACTGTACGATTGGGCAATCGCTGTAGTGAATTCTGGCGTCATAAGTATGTCTTCAGAGGTTACTACCGCACCTTGAAAATCGATGCTTCCTTTCGCTGTAAATCCTTCTTCACTCAATTTAACAGCTATATCGCCCGATCCTTTTCCTTCATACATAGGATATTGAGTCATCGGCTTCTCAAAACCAAGGGAATAGTCATCCATTATTTTTGCTTCGTATCTAAAATCTGGGATAATGCCTGCTGAAACAAAAAGTCCAGGAAAACTCAACTCTGCCGTGGTGAAATTATCCATATTTTCCACCGTAAAAGGATCTACCTCAAAGCGAAATTTGTCCTTATCATACGCTCCGTTGTGTATACTCTTCTTATCGTAGGCTATGATGGCTCCTTTTTTACTTGTAAATCTTGGATACTCTGGAAAACCTTCTAAACCTGATTTATTTGTAGACTTATCTATCTCAAGAGTACCATTGATGTCTCGCAATACAGATTTTACGGCTACGAGTCTTGGTCCGCCTGTTAGATCTTTGGTAAAAATCACCATCTTGTCTATTTTGTCACTAGAAATAGTAAAGTCGAAATAATCGAATTCGAAATTTTCACCATAAAAATCAAACTTACCAGCTGTGATCTTTCCACCAAAAGACATTCTACGTTTATGCTTTAGAATAACTTGCTGCTCGTAAGGAAATGCATATACACTTTGGCTATCGCTAAAACGGAATGCACGTACACCTTCTATTACAAATGTGTTGTTTATGAGGTTTAGGAATGCATTTGACCGTGCAGATATTTGTGATGAAAAGCGTATTACGTCATAATCTACTAGTTTCAGGTGAGAAAGTACAGCGTGATCTAATTTTGTTCTTACCTTGATGGAGTCCGTGGATATATTGAAGTATAAGTAACCATTGTCTGCCAACTCAATGATTTGAGGTTTGAGATATATTTTCTTGCTACCCATCCATGCTGCGTATTCAGTAAATGTAAATTCACGCTTGCGGTTTGTTACAATAAATTTACGCATTTTGCTGAGTGGATGATACTTTAGCATACCATGCTGTAGTCTATCGTAGAGTATGTCCTTATAAAAATCTTTGGATTGAATGACTGCCTTGGCGTCTGTCCCAGTCATGTCAAATTCTATCTGAGGTAGATCAAGGTTCCAAATTACTCTATCAACGAAGATGTCTACTTGCTGGTCATTGTTAGATAATGGTGCTTGTTCTAGTCCATCGTCACCTCGGGTCATTAGTAGTATCTTTTTATCTAAGATCAGGTTGAAGTGTAGCTTTGGATGAAAAATAGTCCCACTATCTGTATATATAGTCACCTCGGTAGCTAGAGCAGTTATTCTGCCTTTTTTTAGACTGAAGTAGTCTGACTTGGCTACAACTCTCTTTTGGTTCTTGTAGGCAACGGTTACAGATGAGGGATTACTAGGAGATCCGTTAGCTATAATCTCGGCACCTTTCATAGCGTAACCACCTCTAAAAGTGACTGTTCCGTCTAAATAAGAGCCTAGCTCCAAATTTGAGGTGAACGACGTAAACTGTGGGAACATAGAACCCTCTAGAATTACTTTTTCTATGTTGCTTGCACTTGAAGCACGGTCTCTGAAACTACCATAGAGTGGCTGTGCTAAGAAATCATCGTTGTAAAAAAGTACGCTATCAATACGAATCTCAGCAATTTCAAATCTTAGCTTGTATTTCCCTTCTATTTCTGCATATATATTGTCTTTATTAAAACCAACGCGTTCCCAGGTTACTTTGCCATTTTTCCCTTCCCACTCATCTGTATCAAGATAGTAACTACCACTCGTATTGTATATCACTATTTGATCTACCGAAGCCCTGCAGGTTAGATCGATATCCCTAAAAGCGATTTGTACTCTATTATTATTAAATAAGAAGCGGTAATTATCATCACTTGAATACCATTTTTTGGTAGGCGATACATAGATGGTGTTATCCTTAAAGAGATTGCGAGAGGCGGTCATTAATGTGATAAAGGTTTTATTACCAGACTTCACAGCGGGTAGAAGTGATTTGGACCATGAGATGTACTTGGCTTCGTCAATAGAATCTTTAGCATAGAGCATGGTCTCCGTGAATAGTACGAAGAGAGGTATCTTCATATCATTCTGTAGCATTTCATTTGCTACGCTTATGATATTGCGTTGCTCTGGGTCTACAAACTTGGCAGAGTCCCACTTGGTCGTAAAAGTGTTCATGATCTCTGCACCTTCTTTTGTATTATTCGAAGAGATATATTTGTTAAATTCTTGGATGAAAACCTCTGGCTTTCGTGAGAAAGAACGCGGTTGGCCAAAGGCGATTGCTGCAAGAGCAATTAGTCCGATAGAGAGTATAAATTTCTTAATTGCCATTTTTTAGTCGAGTAGGTATTGTGTCTGGAGCCAGTGGTTGTCTACGTGTTGTTCTATTAGTTTCAAACCGTGTGCCAAAGCAACATTATACTGCTCGGTGAGGTCTTCATCTAAGAATCCACAGAGTATAATGTAGCCGCCTGGATTAAGTTTGGCTACAAATTCAGGTAGAAGTCTAAGATTAATATTTTTAACAATGTTACTCACGATGATGTCAAATTTTTCAGTCAAATGTCTTATACTGTCTGCCTGAATGACTTCAACGTTTACCGCTTTGTTTAATTGTATGTTTTCTTGTGTGTTCTCCACGCAGTTGGCATCATAGTCTATTGCTAATACGCGTTTTGCTTCTTTTTGCGAAGCTAAAATAGCCAGCAATCCGCTTCCACAGCCCATATCTAGTACCGTCTTGTCTTTACAGTCTAGTTTCTCTAGGCTTATACCGCTTAATCGAGTCGTCTCATGATGACCCGTGCCAAAGGCCATTTTGGGTGTTATGATGATGCTGTGTTTGTGTCTGCTTATTGGATGAAATGGAGCTCTAGCTTGTATATGCTCACCAATTATTGCTTCTTTAAAATTCTCTTCCCACATCGCATTCCAATTGTCATTGGCCTCATCTGATACTTGCTCCGGTGTTATTTCGAAATTGGCCAATAAATCTCGCATGGCATCATCATTATACTCAGTTGCTTTGCAATAGGCAATTAGTGTTCCTTTTTCGTATGAAGTTCCTTCATAACCAAGTTCTTGCAATAAAAAACTAATGGTCTCTTCCAGGTCTTGATCACAGATAATGTGTACTGCTTTGTAGCTCATTTCTTGTAGTGCTACAATATTACGTGTGAAACATATGTCCTGATTAGATTGGGTTAATTTGTTGGTAATTGCTTATCTCATGAAACGTAAGATTGACTGGTGTCAAATTATTATTTTTGGTTTAATTGTATGGTTGTCTCTTGCAATGATAAAATGCAACAGAGAATTCTTCCCGCAATACGTTTAAGAAACCACAGCAGCACTCGTTCTTTGATCTGTGTCTAAAATAGCATACTCAAAATTGTCTGACCATCCTGTCTTTAGGGGCAAAGTTTGTCGTGATCTTCCTTCTCGAATCATTCCAACTTTGTCTAAAACGCGTATAGAAGCAATGTTATTGACAGCACACCCAGCTTGTATTCTATGCAGTTTTAGAGTATCAAATCCATGGACTAATATTGCAGATAGTGCTTCTGTGGCATATCCTAAGTTCCAATGTACTGGCAAAATTTTGTACCATACTTCTCCTCTTCGGTGTTTTTTGCCCCACAGTTTTAATCCCAAAAGACCGATAAACATATTATTCTCTTTGTTTTCTATCACCAACGTATAATTGGTTATTTCATCAGCTAGATTATCCGCAATCATCGGGTTTACAATCGTTTTGGTCTCTTCCATATCTTTTGGAATGCCAAGCGTGTTGTATTTATCTATCTCAGGAAATGAAAGTAGTTGATGTATAGAATCTAAGTGGGTTGCATTGATAAGTCTTAAGTAAGTTCTTTTCGTTGTAAGTATAGAGTCACTCATTTTCATTGTCTGTTATTGATTCGTTCAGATGCTGGGCCAATGAAAATCCCATACTAAAGCAGCCTTGGAGCAAGTACCCGCCTGTAGGTGCATACCAATCTAACATTTCACCTATGGCATATGTGTTTGGTATTTTTTTAAGCTGAAAATGCTCATCAACCTCGTCTAGATCTATACCGCCCAATGTAGATATGGCTCGATCTATGTCTTCTACTGCCGACAAGGTAATCGGTACGGCCTTTATTGTAGCAATGAGTAGATCTGGGTTTGTAAAGGCCTCTTTGTCCGTGAATTGTTTCAGCAGTCCTATAGCAGTTCTGTCAAGGTTTAAATCTTCTTTTAGTATACCTGTCACCTTACTCAACGTAGAATTTTGATATTTTACCATGAGTTCGGTAGTTGTCAGCATTGGCTTTAGATCAATTTCGATATCGACGTGTTCTTCGCTTTCTAACGCTTGCTGTATGTTTCTGCTTAGTGCATATATGGCATTGCCTTCTAGGCCAAATTTAGACAGGACCAATTCACCTTTAGTTGTTTGGTTCGCAAAACGTACAGCGATATTTTTTAGAGGCTTTCCAGCATATGTAGCGATAAATGTTTTTTTCCAGTTTACCCCAAAAGCACAGTTTGCTGATCTGAAAGCAATGGTTTTTATGTTAAGCTGTTCAAAAGCATTAATCCATTCACCGTCTGAACCTGTGACTTTCCAGCTGGCACCACCCAATGCGAATACTACTATATCGGATACAATATCTTCCTGACCTTCAAAATGCAAGTCGCCAGCTGTTGTCCAACCATTCCATTGTTTGTTGAGTTGAAAATTAATGCCCTTTGTTTTTAGGTTTTCTACTATCTTATTGAGAACTTCAATAGGCTTTAACTCTTCTGATGGGAATACACGGTTACTAGACCCTATAAATGTTGGGATTCCGATGGTTTCTAACCAGGTGATCAAATCTTCATTGGTAAACTGTGTTAAGGCAGTGGCCATAAAATTCTGCGGTACATATTGATTTGTCAGCTCAGAGATAGGAGAGGAGTAGGTAAGGTTTAGTCCTCCTTCTCCTGCGACTAGAAACTTACGGCCTACCGATTTTTTCTGGTCATAAATGGTGACATTATATCTGGTTGTATCAAGATGATTTGCGAGCATTAATGCTGCTGGACCTCCTCCTACGATGGTTATGTTTTTCATTGTATACATGTACGCTCACCTTTATCTGATGAGCACAATAGTAAGATAGTTTCGACTATTCACTACTAATATTCGTGACATTGCTTTTGTGTTGATTGCTTTACAGGGAGATTTCTATAGGATTTGCAGATTAGCTTTGGTCATATTTTAACCTAAAAAAAAGTCTGAATAGCGTTAACAGACATGGCCCTCTGAAACTCAATAGCTAAATACACTAAAAACTCGTGGACAATAATACAATTAGAATTAACGCTAAATTAGTCTGTATGGTACCTTTGTGTGGTGAATATTAAACTAACCAAGCCGCTAGTTGTTTTTGATCTAGAAACTACGGGAGTACAAATTGCCACTGACAGGATAGTGGAGATATACTGTATAAAAATACAACTAGACGGAAGTGAAGAGCATTTACATCAGGTAGTAAATCCTACCGTGCCCATACCTCCAGTGGTATCAGAAATACACGGAATTTGGGATAAAGATGTAGTTGATAAGCCTACGTTTAAAGAATTTGCTCCCAAACTACAGCAATTTTTAGGTGATTGCGATTTTGGCGGGTTCAATAGCAATCGTTTTGATTTTCCACTGTTAGCAGAAGAGTTCTACAGAGTCGGAATTCCCTTTGAAACAAGCAGAAAATTCATCGATGCACAACGTATTTTTCACAAAATGGAGCCACGTAATTTAGGTGCAGCGTACCAGAAATACTGTGGCAAAGAATTGATAAATGCACATAGTGCCAAGGCAGATACCGTTGCTACGTGGGAAATAATAAAAGCACAAGTAGATCATTACGATGCTCTGGAAGGAGATATCGATTTTTTAAATGCTTTTAGTGGCGAGAGTGAGTTTTTTGACTTTGCTCGCAGAATAAAACGTGGGGAGAATAACGAAGCATTCTTTAATTTTGGTAAGTACAAAGGGCAAAAAGTAGTCGACGTCTTTAAAGAAAACAGTGGATACTATGAGTGGATGATGAAAGGAGACTTTCCTGAAAACACGAAGGCTGTCATCACTAAGTTAGCATTGGTAAGTAAAAATACGTGATCATCAACTGCACCGCTAAGCCATAACAAATCCCGATATTAGATTGGCATAGTGTAATTAGTGAAGGTTATTCTATTGGACCGATTATCTTCGCTGCCTATGCAATTAGCCGAATATCATAGCTTAGACGATATACAAAAAATAGTAGCATCTGGAGAAAAAGTGACTCTCTCAGCAGTTGCTGTAACCAAGATAGAAAAGTGTCATACTTACTTACTCAATAAAGTAGCACAAAACGGACCGCCCATATATGGAGTGAATACAGGATTTGGTTCACTGTGCAACACGGAGATAGAAGATAAGGACCTTAGTCAGTTGCAAATAAACTTGCTACGTTCTCACGCTTGTGGAGCTGGGGATTATGTGCCGAAAGATATTGTAAAGCTAATGTTGCTGTTGAAGGCTCAGAGTTTGAGTTACGGTCACAGTGGCGTGCAACTAGCTACGGTTGAGAAGCTCTTAGAATTTTATAATAAAGATATCACTCCAGTTATTTACGAACTCGGAAGTTTAGGAGCCAGTGGAGATTTAGCTCCGTTAAGCCATTTGGCATTGCCACTCATAGGTGAAGGCGAGATATGGGATACAAATGCGACTTCAAACGCAAGTAAAAATTCGAGTTCTTTCGCTTTCGCTAAGGTGTTAAAGCCAGAAGTATCTAGTTTACATTTAGGACCGAAAGAAGGATTGGCATTAATAAACGGGACGCAGTTTATGCAGGCCTATGGTTTGCAATGCTTGTTCAAGGCAAAAAATATACTGACACGAGCAGATTTACATGCTGCGTTGTGCGTAGACGCTTATGATGGACGTAGAGAGCCGTTTTTGGCATATAGCCACCAGATACGTCCGCACAAAGGGCAATTAGCCACTGCCAAAGCAGTACTTGGTCACTTAGAGGGAAGTGAAATACTTGCTCAAGATAAAGTGCATGTACAAGACCCGTACAGTTTTCGTTGTGTGCCGCAAGTACACGGTGCGAGCAAAGATGCTGTAGACCACGTGGCAGCCGTGTTTGAGACAGAAATAAATTCAGTAACGGATAATCCGAACGTGTTCCCCGACGAAGACCTAATACTCAGTGCTGGTAATTTTCACGGACAGCCGCTTGCATTACAACTCGATTATTTAGCTATAGCCATAGCAGAAATAGGAAGTATAGCTGAGCGTAGAGTCTATAGACTTGTAGAGGGTAAAAGAGATTTACCTGCATTTTTGACGGGAAACCCAGGTCTGGAAAGTGGATTAATGATAGCACAATATACTGCGGCAAGTATTGTGAGTCAGAACAAGCAACTTTGCACACCAAGTAGTGTAGATAGTATAGAGAGTAGCAACGGACAAGAAGACCATGTGAGCATGGGAGCAAATGCAGCGACTAAGTGCCTCAGGGTAATAGAAAATGTTGAGCGTATACAGGCCATAGAGCTGCTTACCGCCAGCAAAGGACTGGAATTTCGTAGACCACTCAAATCATCATCTATCTTAGAGGACTTGGTAGCTAAAGTGAAGGCCATAGCGGATATTAGCGATGGGGATAAGGCTTGGGCTGACGAAGTGGAGAAGATCCGTCTTAGTTTTTAATAAATTAGTTGATTTTAACCGCTTGTGGGGATGCGAACAAGTACATCGGACACATGTAAATACAAGGGATGAAGTCAAAAATAAGTCTGTAGGCCTTAGTTTACTGCAAACTTAACGAAGTCTAGAATGTATTTTATGATGAATGTAGTATTGCATTTGGTGCAGTTTTTTTATCCAAGTTTTCGAGTAAAAAAAATAGGCTTCAAACCAATAACGGTGAAGCCTATTTTGTCTATTATGCTAATTTTACTCTACCTCTAGTGCAAAAGCTACTTCTACGTCTGTTTCTCCTAAGTCACAGCTTCCGTCTTTTACGTCCGGTTGATGCTTAAGTGCAATGGTGAAAGTCCCGTTTACTGCAACGCTAGTTTCTACATCTGCTGAAAGACCAATGTTTAAACCGTTCACATCTTTGTCTGAAATAATGACAGTTGTGCTGGCATCATTAGTATAGCATATAAGGTGCTCTTCTGCTTCCTCTTTTACTTCTTCCGTAATGTCTTCAACATCAGAAGAGCTCTCATCTAAGAATCTTACAGCTAGTGTATAATTGCTTGCTTGTGCCAGTCGTATGGTATCCTGCTGTGTAGGAGCATTGCCTCCCTCTCCATCAGGATCGGCAAATTTGAAAGTACTTACATCCGAGGAGTCTGCTGCGTTTGTAAATACTAACTCAACCGTGGTGATAAGTTCTTCCTCGTTCGGATTTGGTGGGTTCACTACTTCATCATCTTTACAAGATGAGAAAGTTATTACGCCAAGGGCTAAAAAAGCCAAAATTGAAATGTTTGTTTTTGATTGTTTCATGTGTTTTTAAAATGTGTAATTTATTGTTATGTAAAAATTGATGCCAAGGTCATTGGCAAAGTATCTGTATCTGTTTGTGTAGTCTCTGTATGAGTTGTTTAGAGCATTGTTAACCCCGACACTAAAGTGAAGTGGCGTATCGCTATATTGTGCTCCAAACTCAGCGTCTAGCAGGAAATATGCGTCTGGTGGTTTTACGAAATCTTGATCTAATTCTACTCTATTTTGACGTGCGGTATAGCTTGGGCCTATCCAGAGGTATCCGTCGCGTAAACTGAGTGCCTCTGCAAAGGTGTATTTTAATTGTCCGCTAACACGTTGTGCAGGTATTCCGAAAATGTATTTATCGCTTACTACATCCTTTACATAGAGCAAGGCTGCCTGTGTTTCTGCGGTGAAGTTACTTGTTATCCTATAGCTTATGTCTATATCTGTTCCTATGTACCTGGCATTTGTTTGTATGTAGCGAAAGACTGGAAAGGCTCCACGTATACTGAGCTGTATTTCGCCACTGGGCTGTAGGTATATATAGTTTTGGAAATAATGCAAGTACGGCTCTACTTGTACTTGTAGTCTGTTGTGGTTATAGTTGAATGCGGCATTAAGCGAGTACGAGCGTTCTTGTTTTAGGGATAAGTCCCCAAATTCTAACGCTGCAGAACCATGGTGCAATCCATTGCTAAAGAGCTCGTTTATATCAGGACTACGAAAACGCGTGGCCACAGATAGGTGTAGTTTTAAATCTTCATTTATTCTTCGCCATCCGCTAAGGTTTGCACTAATGCCATCGAAGGTAAATACCTCGTTTATTACTAAATCTTTAACAAAGCGAAAAGTATTGGTGTTTTGCCAATCATACCTTACTCCACCTTCTAGTAGATAGTGGTCCTGTTCTATGGTAAGTATGCTAAAAATACCTGTTTTGTGCCGTTGGTAGTTGGGAATAAAGTAACGCCCCTGAAAAATGTTTTGTTGCTGTTCTCCCTGTGCTCCGTATTGGAGTCTCCATTGGTTTATGTGTTTGTCTGTTAGTACGTTAAGTTGCTGTGTTGTGAGGTTAAGGTCTAGAGCAGCATCTTTGTTTCTGTTATGATTATCAAATTCTTGACGGAGATTTTTTTGTATGGTATAGCTCAGCGTTACAGGGCCAAGGTGATCACTGTTATAGTGCCACTTGAGCTTACCAGAATAGTGTTGAATTAGCTGGGAGGGTTGTTTTATTGTATAGGTAAATGGTCTAGTAATGAGAGGTGTATCGCTTGCCAAGGCTCTGTTTAGGTCTGTAAGATTGCCAATGTGCGAAGCAGCAAGGATTCCCAGCTCTTGTACAAAAGCTGTTGCGGTTAGTGCTAGCTCATTTTTACCATGCCTGTAGTGTGCATAATAAGAACCACTGAGCTGCGAAAATCCGGTATTACTCAGTGCGTAGCTTGCTGCAGTTGCATCACCATTTCGTTTTAGGTTCACTACAAGTCGTTGTCCTAGGCCTATTTTTTGCGTATTGTTTTCAATTTTTACACCCAATTGGCCACCATTGGGATTGGTTTCTCCTTTAGTAAGTAGCGAAATTTTGGTATAGCTACTATCATCAAAAATTGCGGGTAATACACGGATGACTCCACCCATAGCGTCACCACCGTAGCGTAGGGTAGACGATCCTTTTATAACTTCTATACTACCTGCACTCAGCGGATCTATCTCAGGAGCATGTTCACTTCCCCATTGTTGTCCCTCTTGTTTACTGTCTTCGTTTATCACTGAAATACGGTTGCTGTGCATTCCATTGATGATAGGTTTAGCTATAGTGGTCCCCGTCTTCAGAAAACGAACCCCATTTGTATTTTGAAGGGCGTCGCTGAGGCTCACTGCGGCTAGTTGCTCTAGTTTTTTGCCGCTCACAATTTGTATACGTCGGGCATTGGGTTCTCTGTTGCCTTGATGCCCGTAGGCCACTACTTCTTCAAAAGTGTGGTCGTGATGCGGTAGATAAACGATGATAAATGAATCCTTTTGAATATCGATATGAACTCTTTTTATTTTGCAACCTACGTGACTCACGTGCAGCGTGTAGTCTCCAACAGGTATGTCGGTTATTTCAAAGTTACCTTTCGTATCAGATACCAAATCTTGATTGGCTATCTTCAGGAATGAAAGTCCCAATGGTTGACTGGTAGCACTGTCTAGCACTTGGCCACGCAACGTTACCTGAGCATATGAAAATGTACCTATACCATATAGCAGAAGCACCGCGAATACCGTTCGCATTGTATTTAAATGTGTTTGTGTTTTTTATGAATTAATAATAACTGAAAAAGTTCTAGTCATTAATTCATAGGGGGAGCTCTACCTGCTTTTTTGAAGGTAGATTTGGAGTGAACAGGTGACGTTTGTTTGCCTATATAGTTGCTACTCCATACAATCTCTTGATCATTTACTGTCTCACTAGAAATAAATCCAAATGTGATTAACGTATCACAGAGAGAGCAGTGATGATGTGCGTCGGAGGTGCATAGATGGGTTCCTCCTTCATGAGAATGAGTTTCTTCTTGTTCTAGTTGATGCAAAATGCTACTTGCACCAGCAAAACTGAGTACTAAAATTAGCAATATGGAAACCACTCGCTTCACTAGTTCGAAATTAATATATCTTTACTTAACTAATGTTACTATTAACCTCTTTTTTTCGCGGATACATTTTAGTGAAGATCCAACCACAAAAGAGTGCAACGGCGAAAGATGGTGCTAGTACATCTAGTTTTTCTATATATATCCCAATGCCGTCCATAGGCTGGAGGACAAACTTGAAAAAAATAACACTGATAAATCCAGAAATAATACTGGCTATCGCACCAGCCTCAGAGTATGCTTTCCAAAAAAGTGAGAGAATAATTACTGGGCAGAAACAAGCAGCTATACCACTCCACCCAAAAATCATGACCCAAAATACCTGTCTATCCGGACTAAAGTAGGCCATTGCAAAGGCAATCAACAAGGAAAGTACAGCCATAGTAAGTGTAACGTATCTAGAGAGCTTGGTTAGCTTCTCATCTCCTACAGTAGGGTTGAAAATCTTTTGATAAAAATCACGAGTGATTGCACTACTTGCCATTACGAGTAATGAATCTATGGTAGACATTATCGCTGAAAGTACGATAGCAATATAGATAGCTGCTATGCCTAGCGGAAGAAAATTAGAGGTTACCATGTTGAGCACATCTGTAGCTCCTATTCCAAAGACAGCCTCAGGGTCTTGTCCTTCTGAAGTGAAATACACTCTAGCAAGTATGCCTATGGTCACTGCCGCAGCGTCTGTAAGCAATGTATAAAATATGGCTACCCATTTTCCTTTGTCTATTTCATCTTCGTTTTTGATGGACATGAAACGAACATACACCTGTGGAGAACCTAGAAATCCTAGTCCTATCATAGAGAAGCCTAGTATAGTGGCAAGGTTAAGCCAAAATCCTTCTCCTCCCCAAATGTTGGTTAGGTTGGGATCTATGCTTTGCAAAGTGCCTAGTATATCTAGGTTAGCGTCCATATTATAGTAGACTATAATTGGGAGTAGTACCAACCCAAAGAACATTAATACGCCTTGAAATAAATCAGACCATACTACAGCTACAAATCCTCCTATGAATATGTAAGCGAGAACTATAAAGAAACCCAGGAGGGCTCCATGATAGTAGTTCATATTCATCATAGACTCGAAAGCTATACCGGTAGCATCTATCTGAGTACTTACGTAGATGACTACAAATATGGATAGGATAGAGGCGGCTAATCCTCTTAAAAATTTCGTACTGCTTTTAAAGTGACTTTCTAAGTAATCGGGAATAGTGATAGACTGATACGTGTCAGACTTTCGCTTAAACCGCTTGGCCATGTATTGCCATGAGATGGCCACACCCAGTACCTCGCCCAGTACAACCCAATAGGCTGATAACCCTGCTAAGGCTCCCATACCGGTGAGGCCAATAAGTAGCCAACCCGATTCTCCAGTAGCTCTAGCTGAGAAAGCAACTGCCCAGTAGCCTATGTTTTTGCCACCTACGTAGTAGTCACTAATATTTTTGACACGTCTAGAGGCTACTATTCCGATGAGGAACAATACTAAAACGTAGAGTGATAAAGCGATTATTTTTACTATCATAGTTGCTGTTGGGTCGAAAGATAATGAATAATTAGGCTCCTAGTTCCAAGGCTTTGAAGAATTGCTCTATTTCTTCTTTACCATTTGTAGCGTTGATAGTGACTAAACGAACAAATTCTTGCTCTCTAAACTTACCGTAACCTACCATTAGATTCCCATCTTCGTATAATTTAGTACAGAGGTCTTTTGGGTCTATTCCTTTGTAATTAAAACACACAGAAACAGAATCTGGGAAACTGTAAAGTGTGTAGTCAGGATGATTCTCACAGTATTCTCGAGCTAAATCTGCAAGATAGAACTGGTGGTCTACTATTTTCTCTAATCCTTTATTACCTACAGATTTCCATAGTGTCCATAGTTTTAGGGCATCATTTCTCCTGCCACATTGTATACTCGTAATCCCTAGGTCAAAGTCTTCATCTCCTGTTTGGTAGAGGTAGTCTGCCTCGTTAGAGAATGATTTTACCAATTGGTCTTTGTGCTTGGTTACAAGTACAGAACTGCTGAGTGGTGTTCCAAGCATTTTGTGGGCGTTGTAACTAAAACTATCACTACGTTCCATACCCGCAGTAAGGTGTTTGTGTTTTTCGCTAAAGATAACTGCACCGCAGTATGCTCCATCTACGTGTAGCCATAGTCTATATTTTTGACATACGTCTGCTAGTGCATTTATATCATCAAAAGCTCCAAGTACAGTTGTGCCAGCTGTAGCATTTACATAAAAGGGTGTGTGTCCTTGGGCTATGTCTTTTTGTATACACTCTTCTAGGTGAGCAGGGTTCATTCTGCCTTCATCATCATTGTTGATGTAGCGTATATTGTCTCTGCCTACGCCTGCAAAGGCAGCATTTTTTGGAGTACTGTAGTGAGATGTGTTCGATGTATACAGCGTCATTCGCTTGGTTATGCCTGCATACCTTACCGTATTGTCTTTGGCGTCGCGAGCCATAACGAGACCCATGTAGTTACTCATACTTCCTCCTGGAGGCATAGTACCATCTCCATCGGTGTATCCTACCAGTTTACATGTTTCTTTTATTATTGCTGTTTCTATACCCGCTTGTGGTCCAGCCACTTTATAGGTATACATACTATTGTTTAGTATTACCGCCAGAAGGTCGCCAATTACGGCCTTGGGTTGTCTTCCGCCAAAGAGTTGATTGAAGAATAACTTAGAAGCTGTACGAGGAGTATGCATGACAGCATTTTCTACTACTTTTTGCCAGTCTTCTTCCAGCATTCCCTCATCACTAAAGCCAAGGTCCAAGTCAGCTATGACTGAGGAAGTAGGAAGAGGTTCCACTACAGGTTCGCTTCTTTCTTTTTCTAAAAGTTTTGTTACGAGTTCGTTGAAAAATTTTAATTCAGATTGCATTATGTTGCTTCAATGTTTGACCTATTGTACGGTTTAAACAAATTTTCTCATCTTTTGTGTAGAATTAGACGGTTTTATGATGAAAACGATTCGTTTTCGATTAAAACTGCTTAGTTTTGACCAAAATTTATGATTAATCAATCAAAAAGTTCAGTTCAATTTTCCGCTTTAGGAGACCTTGTAAATGCTCTTAAAACTGAAAATTATGTTCTAGCGGTTGATCAAGCTCACAAGTTTGTATTCGCAGAAGATGAGTTCGAGCGGTACGCCTTTTGGGATGAGAACTATTACACCCGAAATTGTATAGCACACAATGAGTCATTTGAGCTCATTTTATTGTGCTGGCAAGCTGGTCAAAAAACAGCTAACCATTGCCATAATGGTCAGGAATGCTGGGTGAAAGTGATCTCTGGTGAATTTGAGGAAGAAATGTATGTATTAAATGAGGCCACTGATAAGTTGACTTATACAGAGACCAAACATGTGTCTCAGCACGAGGTTACATCTGTAGATGACCATACGGTATTTCATACCTTAAGAAATACAAGCAGCAGTAGAGCTATGAGCCTCCATTTGTATATGAAACCAATAGAGCGGTGTAGGTATATAGATGAAGAATCTAAGGAGCTAAGGACTGCTGTAATGAACTACTACTCCGTGAATGGAGAGAAGTGCTAAAATCTAAAAGTGCTTTAAGTCTGTGGCTTGAAACGTCCATTGGGGCGTGATTATCTCACCATCTTCTAGTGTAAACCAAGGCGTTTTGTCTTCTGAAAATGGATCGATTAAAACCTGAGTTTCTTGTGCTGGCATATAACTTTGGGCGAGCATATATTTTTTGTTCCCCACACTATCCTTAGCCATATTTACTACAATCACCGCATGACCGTAGGGTCTTCCTTTTTGCACAAATACATCGCCTATTTGCATGTCAGATATAGCTCTAGCACTTAGCTCGTCACACAGAGAACCCGTATTGGCATAGGAGAATATGTATTTCAAATATTTTCTGAATTTAGCGTAACTATAGTCACCGTTTGAATGTTCTCTGAAGTAGCGTGGTTTTCCGTCTGATAGGAAATTAAATTTTATTTCGTCAAACCTCTTTTGCTCATAAAGATACTCACCTCTCAGTCGCATCACTGCATCTGCACATTGCTGAAGGTCAACAGGGTCTATGTCTTGGTCTATTACGCACAGTAGATAGTTTCGTTTGCTTTAGTTCTGCCATCGTAGTACTTTACTTCGGCATCTATAGGTTTTAGTGGGAGTGTTTGCAGGTAGTGAGCAAAGGATTCGCTGTTGCTCGTTGTAGTGGTGTATCCGACTGGAGCTAAAAACCGAGTATGCAAGATGCTTGAGCTACTGTCTATGGCGGTATTTATGTTGTCTATAGATACATCCTCTAGTGTGATTTTGCCATTGTTGGTAGGTTCAGTACAGCCGAAAATAAAAAGTAAAGTGCCCAGTAGATATACATTCATAGTATACTTAACACCTTGGCAGGCAATCTTAGTATTGACCGTGCTCTATTATTAGCGGTAGAGTAACAATTGTATCCTCAGTTATTACTTTTATATAGTAAATACCGTTCTGTAGATGAATCACATTTATTACTTCAGATGTATTCCCGTAGCTTAATGATTGGCCCAAATGATTGAATAATATATAGTTGTAGTCTATCAAACTATTTATTCTTACCGAGTTATTTGCTGGGTTTGGTGCTAAGGCAATAAGCGTTTGCCTTAGATGTGCTGTATAAGCAGTCCTCGGGTAATTAATACACTCAGATGTATCCCTGCAACTGTTTTCGGTTGTTTCTACTGCGTAATCTCCGGATGCAGATGGTCTATACATATCCATTGTAGCATCAGCAATTGGCGAGTTTGCATCATTGCAATCTAGCCATTGGTAACTAAGCTCTGGTATATCCACTTCTAGGTTTGCTCCGTTTTTGGAAACAATTGGGTTGTTTTCGGTTATGGTCACATTTAGTATAAGTGTGCTATCGCAACCAGCACTATTGACGAGTACATCTGTGTATATGCCTGAAGTATATAGGAGCATTCCGCCAGGTGACGTAAATGGTTCGCACACATCATAGGTAAGAGAAGAAGAAGTTGCAGAATCTACCGTAAGTACATACGTTATTGTACTATCACAACTGTTACTATTCAAAAGCTGTTCAGTATATCTACCGGAAGTAAACCATAAACTGTTCCCGCTTTCAGAGGTAAAACTATCGCATGCATTGGTAATAATAGTGGAGTCTGTTGCTGCATGGATTAATAGATGCAGCGTAACAATACTATCGCATCCAGCTGCGTTCATTAAGATTTCTCGGTATGAACCACTGTTGAAGTAGCGATTGTTTGCTGTGCTGGTATACATTGCACATGCCGTATCACTAATGGTGGTATTCACACTGTCCATTATAGTAAGGTTAATGACTACAACACTATCGCATCCTATCACCGAATTCATAGCGTCTGTATATGTACCACTGGTATTCCATGTTTTACCGGAAGGGGAGGTATAGCTATAGCATTCCACTATGTTTTGTGTATCTAAGGTGCTATTTCCTATGGTGAGAAATATCTGTACTATGCTGTCGCATCCGACTTGATTGGTGAAAGTTTCGCTGTATATACGTGTGCTGTTATATAGCGTGCCTTGGGTGCTTCTAAAACTATCACATGCTTGTATGGTATCTCGTAAAAATGACAACCTTTTTATGTTTACATTAATTGTTAGAATGGAATCACACCCAAGATGATTAGTGAGGGATTCAGTATAAGCTCCACTATTAGTCACAAACGTTCCTCCTGGTGTACTGTAGCTACCACAAGCTTCTACGTTCAAAATAGTATCACTGTTGGGTGCTGGGGTAATGTTAACACCGGTTACCCAATTGGATGATGAACCGGATAGTCCAAAATTGGTAAGTGTACCGTTATTCGTACCACTAGAATTATCTATAAGTGTAGTCACATTGGAGTTGCTGCCATTGGCAGTACCTTCATTGCATCTGTAGTAGGCTGCCAGCCCTGTTTGGCTAGAGCAAATTTCTTCATCTTTTATGGCAGCTATTTGTGTTGCTGTTTTAGCGAAATTCCATACCCGAACCTCATCTATATCGCCTTCCCATTGTCTTGCGTTATCTAATCTTCTACCTATTCTCATTGTACCCGTAGATGTATTCACGGGTGTAGTTATGTTGCCTGTAGTGTCTAACATTCCATCTACATAAAGGCTTATTTTATTGGTAGCTGTAGGGTTGTATACACAGGCTACATGGTGCCAGTTTCCGTCGTTTACTGCTATTGTTCCAGATAGACCACTTCCGCCTACTTCTAATCGTATAGCATTGCTCCACAGTACATTAAAGGTAAATCTGCCGCCAGTTACGAAGTTTCCCATATCTGTAATGATATGTTGTACTCCACCAGCTGACGGATTAGAGTTGGATGTCGTCTTTATCCACGCTTCTACCGTACGAGGACTATTCCCCGTTATTGTAGGGAATGTAGTTTGTACATAGTCGTTACTGCCATCAAAATGGAGGGCATTTTGTACTGATTGAGCGTTAACATTTAGGCTAATAAAGACTATTACTAAAAAGAAAAATGCGTTTTTCATTTACTCAAATATACAATGAATGTTTCTTACAAGTTTATCGTCTATAACAAAAGACAAAGTGATGATGTATAAATCATAATCAAAATATCTTTGTAATACTATATAGGAATGAAACATATACTTCTCGCCATCGCTATTTTTTTTACCGTATCTATATCTGCACAAACCTTTCCAATAGGAGGTAAGTTGAAAAATGCAGAAACCAAGGAAGCCATAGTGGGAGCTACCATTTTTGTTATTACGGCCGACAGCAACATAGCCGCCGGTGCTGTATCTGATACTAAAGGAGCATTCACAATTGACCTCAAAAGAGGAGAGTACACGCTAAAAATAAACTATCTCGGACTGCAACCTTACTCAGAGCCGTTACGTGTATGGCGAGACGACTATTTGGGGACTATACTACTCAGCGATAAAGTAACAGAGCTGAAAAGGGTGAATGTGAAGCAACAGGCAGTACAAGCTACCACTCAAGGGGATACCACATCGTTTAATGCCAAGGCCTACAAAACGATCCAAAATGCAAGTGCCAAAGATCTTTTGGAGAAAATGCCCGGTGTGCAAGATGACAACGGAGAAATAAAGGCACAAGGAGAAAAGGTGCAACAAGTATTAGTAGATGGTAAACAGTTTTTTGGCCAAGATCCTAAGACTGCCCTTACTACATTGCCTGCGGAGGTAGTAGACAAGATTCAGATATTTGATGACCAGAGCGAGCAGAGCAAAGCCAGTGGTGTAGATGATGGAACACGTGTGAAAACGATAAATATTGTAACCAAAATAAACATGAGAAACGGTGAGTTTGGTAAAGTTTATGGAGGTGGAGGTTTGGACAATAGGTATGCTGCGGGAGGCAATATCAATATGTTTCGAGGAGAACGGAGACTCTCTATCCTTGGCCAAGTAAATAATATAAACCAGCAAAATTTTAGTTCGGAAGATCTATTGGGTGTGCTAGGTGATAATAGTAGTAGAGGGAGTGGTGGCCGTAAAGGCGGTAGAGGACCTAGTAGTGGTGGTCGACCCTCTTTTCTAAGTGGTTTTAGTGCAGGAGGTAGTGCCAGTGATTTTAGAGTAGGTAGTTCAGGAGGTATTACAGAAACTATTGCAGGTGGACTGAACTATCAAGACAATTGGGGTAAAAAGATAGACATAAGTAGCAGCTACTTTTACAACCAAGGGATAAATGATGCAGTGAACAGGTCGTTTCAAAACTACTACATAGATAACTCCAGTGGACAGCAATATGAGGAGACGGATTCCAATGCAAGTACCAATATTAACCATAAGCTTAACGCTAAATTGGTGTACAAAGTGAATCCCAAAATCTCTTTTTTTTATATACCAAGTGTTTCAATACAACAAAACAAGGGGCAAAGTATCCTTCAAGGAGGTACAACCAGAGAAGAGTCTATAGTTAACGCCCTTAGTCAAACTTTTAGTAGTGATTTGTTTGCCCTGAAAATGAGTAACAACCTAATGTTTAGATTCAACGGAGAGAAGCGGGGTAGGAGCATTTTTGTACAGGTGAAAAGTGATATAGATCGCACAGATGGTGATAACCAACTAAATTCAATTAACAATACTAAGGCTGTATTAAGCAACATAGATCAAGTAGGTGATTTGGATGAAAATACCGATGGACTAAAAACCAGTATTATGTTTAGCGAACCCATAGGAAGTAAAGGTTTCGGAACTTTTGTTAGTTATGATTTTAGCAACAGTATAAATGTTACAAATCAGCAGACGTTTAGCGGAGTGATAGCTCCAGGCATAGGGACATTTGACTCTAGTCTTGCGTCTGTGTATAACAATGATTGGAATACGCACCAAGCAGGTATTGGTTTTAGAAAATTTAACCGGAAAGGGGGCTTCGTAGCTCGCTTGAAATATGAATTCTCTACGTTGGATAATGCCCAAACAGTGCCCACTCGTGATCTTGTGCACCAGACCTTTCACAACTTCTTGCCTTTTGCTCTCTATAGAGCTCGGCTAAAAAACAAAGCATCTTGGTTTACCATGTACCGCACGTACAACACAAAACCACAAGCAAATCAGCTCACCACATCCGTAGACAATTCAAATACCTTGCAACTAAGCACAGGAAATTCATCGCTGAGGCAAACGTATGGGCACTGGGTGATGAGTAAGTATAATGTGACAAACGCTAAGAATAATACCATTTTTTATGCCATGATAAATGGTGGTTTTGCTAATAATTATATTGGCCAGAGTACATTCACGGCACAGCGAGATACGGTCTACAACGGTGTGCGTATACCACGTGGGAGCCAACTCACCAACCCCATAAATTTAGATGGTCAGTTTACGGCAAATTCCTTTGTAACCTTTGGTTTTCCCGTTGCTAAGCTCAAGAGTAATCTTAATCTGAACTTGAATGCAGGAATTACTAATATTCCATCGCTTATCAATAATGTAGTATCGAATACGTTCAATCAAAACTATGGATTAGGTGTCGTGTTGAGCAGTAATATTAGCGATAAAATTGACTTCACTATCTCTACTGAGAGCAACTATGTACTGAGTGTAAACTCGCTCAATAGTGAATTGGATAATAGCTACCTGGTTCAAACCAGTAAGATAAAATACGATTGGATAATGCCGTTTGGTATTACCTTTCGCACGCAGTTGCAGCACCAGGAGTACTTTGGGTTGAGTGATTTATTGAACAATAGAGTCTTACTGTGGACCGCTGGAGTAGGTAGACAGTTGTTTAAAAACAAAAGAGGAGAGATTCAACTGAGTATGTATGATATACTCGGAAAAAACAACAACGTATCTCAAAATTTTTATGATAGTTATTATGAAGAAACCAATAGCAATGTACTTACGCGGTACGTGATGTTGTCCTTTTCCTATAATATTAGAAAATTTAGAGAGGGTAAGGATACTCCCGACAAATAGTCGTTTTGCAGATCCGGCAATAAATTGCCCGCATGATTTAACTCCATTTAGGTCTCTCCAGCAGAGGCCGTAGATAGAGTGATAACGGCACGAGTATGTTTTATGTAAATAGTTTCGCCATTCTCCAATAAATTCATTTTCCTTAAATTTACCTGCTAACCAGCCATCGTCTTGATATTGCCCCATGGCATTATTTGTACTGACGTTCTTTTGTATGACGCACAACGTTTGTGTATGATGTGCGGCCAACTTATGTTATGGCTACGTTGGGCTATAAGCAATTCATTGTAAGCGTTTTGTGGTCGTGTCTTTAAAAATTTGACCAGTCGCGTTTTACCACAAAGTAATTAATTGCAAATGGCAATTACAATCGCATAAAATCAGTTGTTAGTCAATTGGATGTTTACTATTAAAATTGAATAAGACGGAAAGACATTTTTGAGATGGGTATCTACAAAGCCATTTTAAGAAAGAGAATTCGCATGAAATGCTAATGAAAGCATAGCCTTTTTAAGCACAAAAAAAGAGCTTAGTTCAACTAAGCTCTTTTATCATTTATATCAATAGAATCTATTAATTAAGATCTTCAAGATTTATAGTAATACGTTTCAGTTTACGTTGATAATAAGCAACACCAATTTTCTGCCCTTCATTTGGCATTACATAAAATAGACTCACTCTTCCTTTATCAAGATCTACCTTAGCTTCTTGCTTTAAATTGATTTCGCTTTTGGTGAAATCATCATCTAAACCATAGGTGAAAACTTGAGGTTTTCTTGCTTGTGAATTGTTGGAACAAACCATTAATCTCTTACCATCTTCAGCAACTGTTGAGAATCGATAATCGAACCAACCCGCACGTTCAACTGCAGCTGCCATTTGTAATCCATAGAGATTAACATATGGATAATAAACAGTTAGCTTGTTGTATCCTTCTTTTGCAATAGGTTTGATTTCATCAAGCTCTCCGTCCGCAGAGAATTTAAATAATATGTAGTCCATTATTTCGAAAGTAACTTTAGGCGATTTTCCATTCCCATCTCTGTAGTTCATGTCTCCCATCCATTTACCTGTTATCAAATCTCTCGGTTTTTGATAAACGGCAGGTTTTGGGTTAAAGTTTTTTCTAAACATTTCTGAAATAACAATAATATTCTTACCGTCAAAAACTACATCTTCGATCCAAATCTTATCCTTGCTACCAACAGTAACACCTTTACTAACACTTTTTAATACCGGTTGAATTTCTTCCTTAGTTACAATCTTAGTATAGAAATTTTCTTCTCCATCTTTTGTTAAACTCAGAAGATAAATTCCTGTATTATTAACGGTTTTATATTTCTCTCCGTCCACATAAGGTCCGCCGACAATCACATTATTCGCATCATCAATTCTAATTTGATTATGCATAATTGTGCTCTCTCCATCAAATCCATCACGCTCAAAAACTGTTTCTCCAGTTGCAGCATCGTAACAAACTATTTGAGGTTTAATTTTCTTAATCCCAGACCCATGCTCTCTCCAAATAACTACTCGGTCTTTATTGTTAACAAGTGAAGCTACTGATATGATACCTTTATCTACCACATCTTCGATCTTCCATTGTTCTTCTAGCTTGTTATTAATTTTTTCAAGATAGTGCCCTTTAATTCTATTCTTTACTAGTGCAGGTCTAACAATGTAGAATCCTTCTCCGTTTGCCGCCGGATAAACAACACTGTTCGCAACACGTCTCTTAGCTGCCGAAATTTCATTCTTAGCTATAACTTTCCCGTCAAGATCGATGACGGTAAAAACAATTTGTTTGTTCTTTCTGTCGTCATAAGAGATTAAAAAATACTTTCCGTTAAACACAGTTGCATTTAAAGTTGATGATCTGTGTAGTTCAATTGGCGTTTTAGTAACTTTGGTTATGCCTTTGTCTATGATACTAAATTCCAATGTACGCATTCCCTTTGAGCCTTTCTCCACCAGATAATAGGTATAGTATCCACTTACAGTCTCACCGTCGTCAGCAAGAATTGTTTTAACTCCAGTAAACCTCCGGCCTTTTACATCGTCAATCTGTATGGATTGTGCAAAGCAAGTTACCGTGATAAGTAGTGACATTCCGAGTATTAGTCTTTTCATTTTATATTTTAATTGATCAGAAGCAAATATACCTAAATATAGATGCGAACACTTTTTTCAAATGTTTCCGTGTGAATCGGAATTTCAACTTGAATTTTATGCAAATCCAGTCCAAGGCCTATTTGGGGTTAGCTAAAGTAGCATTATTGGGGAAGAATAATCGAGTATAAACTTATCCTAAAAGGTATTATTCCTTAGTCATTTCTATATTTTTGATATTAACTAAAAAGTGTTTGGTGAATTAGAATAAAAGGCGACTTTTGCAGCCCTGCTGGAACAAGGAGAACCAGCGGGATTAAAAAAATAAAATGGTAAAATTAAGACTTCGTAGACAAGGAAGAAAAGGAAAACCTTTCTACTACATTGTGGCGGCGGATGCAAGAGCTCCTAGGGATGGTCGATTTATTGAGAGAATTGGTTCGTATAATCCGAACACAAATCCAGCAACAATTGATTTGAACTTAGACGATGCGGTTCGTTGGTTAAGTAATGGTGCAGTTCCGACTGACACTTGTAGAGCAATACTTTCTTACAAAGGTGTTTTGTATAAACACCACCTGAATAAGGGTGTAACAAAAGGTGCAATGACTCAAGATCAAGCAGATGCAAAATTTGCAGCTTGGATGGATGAGAAAAATGCTAAAGTAGCAACTAAGGCAGATGGCCTTACGAGCACTGCGGCAGAAAAAGCAGCTGAACAACACAAAAAAGAAGAAGAAGTACGTATAGCTCGTGAAAAAGCGATAGCAGAGAAGAATGCACCGCCAGAGATAGTAGCAGACGCAGAAGCGGCTGTAGAACCTGTCGAAGGTGAAGCAGCTCCTGAGGTAGCAGCAGAAGATGTAGTAGCTGAAGAAGCTCCTGCAGTAGAAGCGGCTCAAGAGGTAGTAGCAGAAACTCCTGCAGTAGAAGCAACTCCAGAGGTAGTAGCAGACGCTCCAGTTGAGGAAGCTCCAAAAACTGACGCATAAAGTAATAACACTACGCTATGATAATTAAGGATAGTCTGATATCTATAGGATACATCAGCCGTCCGCATAGCTATAAAGGTGAAGTCCAACTTAGGTTGGAACGCAAAATCGTCTCGCTACAGCGGGACGATTTTGTTTTTATAAAAATGAATGGTCAGTACATCCCTTACAAGATAGAAAGCGTAAAAGGCAAACTAGAAGAGCCTGTCCTAAAACTTGAATTTGTAGAAACATACGAGTATGCCCAAGAGATAAGTGGGAGCGAGGTGTATACAGACCAAGAAGTGTTGCCACAAGAATCTGAACTCAGTCTTATTGGATTTGAGCTAATAGACAAAGAGTTAGGAACGATTGGGAAAGTACTAGACGTTCAAGAGATGCCCCAACAATTAATGCTCACTGTAATATACAATGGTGAAGAGAAATACATACCTCTTGTAGAGGCATTTATAGACCATATTTCAGAAGAGAACAAAGAAATTTGGCTACAATTACCTAAAGGTTTACTTGATTTATAATGCATAGAATTGATATAATATCTGTACAGCCTAGGTTAATGGAGAGCCCATTAAATCATAGCATAGTTCAACGAGCCAAGGATAAGGGTATAGTAGAAATAGTACTCCATGATCTAAAAGACTATGGACTGGGAAAGTACAAACAAGTAGATGACACAGTATACGGTGGTGGTGCAGGTATGGTAATACGCTGCGAACCTGTTTTTGATTGTATAGAAAAACTAAAAGCCGAACGGGAATATGATGAAATTATCTACATGTGTCCAGATGGAGAAGTGTATAACCAAAGTGAAGCAAATCAACTCTCCCTCAAAAAGAATATTATAATCCTTTGTGGTCATTACAAAGGGATAGACCAACGCATACGTGATGAAATCATCACAAAAGAAATTAGCATAGGAGACTATGTGCTCAGTGGAGGCGAATTAGCAGCTGTAGTAGTAGCAGATAGTATCTGTAGACTTATACCTGGTGTAATATCTGACGAGGAGAGTGCTCTTACAGACTCTTTCCAAGACGGACTACTCGCTCCGCCAGTATACACTCGCCCAGCAGAATATCGTGGACTACATGTGCCAGAAGTACTGAAAAGTGGTCATTTTGGAAAAATTGCAGAATGGCGTGAGGAACAAGCCCTTAAAATTACTGAAGAAAGACGTCCAGATTTACTGGATTAAGAATAACTGCAATCGCTGGATTCTTCAGTTCGAACTTCTCACTCACAGTGTGAGTTCTGATGCCTCCCTGAATAAGACATTTTTATCAATAGGCACAACGCCAACTTGCTCACATACTATGCCTCCCGCAAGATTAGATAAGGAAGCAGTAAGTTCATTGCTAGCACCTGCAGCTACGCAGAGTGCGGCTACTGATAGTACAGAATCTCCAGCACCACTCACGTCCACAATTTTACGTGGATGAGCAGGTTTGTGTACCGTTTCTTCTGCGGTGTCTATGAGTATTCCATCTTCAGATAGGGTAGTCATGACTCTCTCTGCACCTAGTTTTTCTCGTACAATAGATGCGACATTTTTGATTTGTTCTAAGCCAAGCTTCTCTGTGATATTTTCTGCTTGCGTGAGTTCTTTTTTGTTGGGCTTAAAAAGGGTAACTCCCTGATATTCAAAAAAATTATTAAATTTAGGATCTACTACTGTAGGTACATTGTGCTCTTTGCACATTAGGATAACCTTACATATAAGAGTTGGAGATAGCAGTCCTTTATTATAGTCCTGAAGTATAAGTACATCTATTTGACCAATTAGGCTTTGTACAGCTTGGTAAACCAAGTCTTCTATAGGTTCTTCTATTTCTTTGGTATCTTCTTCGTCTATACGCAGCAGTTGATGGTTGTTCCCAATTATACGGGTTTTTACGGTTGTTCTGCGGCTGTAGTCTGTTATTAGGGCATGGGTTACAAGTCCTTCTTTTTCGCAGAGTTCTTTTAACCTATTTCCATCTGCATCGTTTCCTTTTACAGAACAGATTATCGGCTCTGCACCCAGTGATTTTAGGTTGAGAGCCACATTGGCTGCCCCACCTAGTCGTTGTTCTTTATTTCTTAGATTTACAATAGGTACAGGAGCTTCTGGACTAATACGGGTTACTGCTCCAGAGAAATAGGCATCAATCATTACATCACCTAGCACTAGTACTTTGGTGTTTTCAAATAGTTGAAATAAGTGACTTATGTTCATTGTTTCAATGCCTCTTTTAATCGTTTGGCTGCTTCCCTGAGTTCTTGTTCGCTACTTGCGTAACTTATACGTATGTGGTCATCCATACCAAAGGCGATACCAGGCACGGTACTCACAAGTGCGTTTTCTAGGATATAGCCACTTAGGTCTAAGCTATTGTTTATTTTAACCCCTCCAATAGTCTTTCCGTAAAAAGAAGATACGCGAGGGAATAGGTAGTATGCACCTTTTGGTTTGTCGAGTTCCATACCATCTATTTCTCCGAGTAGCGAGAGCATCATGTCTCTTCGTTCTTTGTATTCCACTACCATGGCATAAGTAGGCTTCAGGTCACTATTCAGTGCAGCTACAGAAGCCCATTGAGCTATGCTGTTGGCTCCGCTAGTAAACTGGCCTTGAAGTATGTCGCATTTTTTTATTAAGGCTGCAGGACCTGCCATATAGCCGATTCTCCATCCTGTCATTGCAAAGCCTTTGGCAACACCATTTACGATTACCAGTTGGTCTTTTATTTCGCTGAATTGTGAGATACTCTTGTGTTCATCTTCAAAAACCAAGTGCTCGTATATCTCATCACTTATTACGGTGATTTGAGGATTTTTTTTTATGAGTTCAGCTATTTTTTTTAGTTGCTCACCAGTCATCATACTTCCTGCCGGATTATTAGGGCTAGAAAATATCATTACCTTGGTATTGGGTGTTATTTTTTGCTCCAGAGCTTCCAAGTCTATGGCAAATCCTTCTTCAAATTTGGATGGAACATATACGCACTTACCACCACTGTAATCTGCCATAGCAGAGTAACTTACCCAGTAAGGGAGCGGTATGAGTACTTCATCACCTTCCTGTACAAGACATTGTATGATGTTCATTAGGCACTGTTTTGCACCTGTACTTACCATTACTTCACTAGCGGTGTAGTCTAAGTCATATATTCTTTTGAGCTTATCGCAGATAGCTTGTTTTAGTTCAGGAATGCCACCTACTGGAGTATATTTCGTTTTACCATCATTAATGGCTTGTATTGCAGCATCTTTTATATGTTGTGGAGTATCAAAATCGGGCTCACCAAGGCTCAGGTTTATCACATCTTTACCATGTGATTTAAGCTCACGAGCTTTTTTGGCCATACCTATTGTTAAAGATTCCTCAACGCTATTGATTCTGTCTTAGCTCATCCCCAGTCATTACTTTTCCTTGCTTGATCACCCGCACATATACACCGCAATGCGGTTGATTGATAAATAGCTTGAGCACCGCTTGTGTTCCAAATCGTATACCAAGTTTATAACACGGCTCGCGT